>CAZFKN010000017.1:19164-23391 GCA_964519805.1 uncultured Gemmatimonadaceae bacterium | reverse complement strand
CCCCATGGAATTCCCCAACAAGCAGCTCCTCGTCGTCGGCGATCGGGTGCTCATCACCCCCGAGGAGGGTGAGGACCGCACGCGCGTGGGCCTGTACCTCCCGCCCACCGCGCTCGACACCCAGCAGGTGCAGAGCGGCCTGATCGTCGCCACCGGCCCCGGTGACCCGGTCGCCGATCTGGGGAGCCTGGACGACGAGCCTTGGAAGATCGGCGGCAGCGAGCGTCGCTCGCGGGCCATGCAGGCGCGAGTGGGAGATCACGCGATCTTCTTTCGGAAGGCGGCGGTGGAGATCACGTTCGAGGAGAAGAAGTATCTCGTCGTCCCCCAGGCGGCGATCCTCGTGCTGGTTCGGGACGACTTGCCCATCTGACAGACGTGAACAGTGAATAGTAACCTGTGAACAGGGGGCTCCGCGGTCGAACGGGGCCCCTGTTTACCGTTTACTGTTTACCGTTCACCGCAGTTATGTGCTTCCTCCTCTTCGTCGCGAGCCCGCTCACCCTCTCCGAGCTGCGCTCCATGCTGCCTTCCGGGTTCTCCGCCGATCTCGCGTCCCCCGCCGACCAGGCAATTCTTCGCTCGGTCCTCCCGACGGCACGGACCGGCGTTCGGCTACTCGCCGGCGCCTGCTCGTGCGACCTCGTCCTGGCGCGCTCCGCCTCCGGCGAGGACGAGCGTGAGCTCCGCCGGCGCTTTTTCGGGGCGGGCATGTCCCGCGCGCAGGTCATAGCGGCGCTCGAGACGCATCGCAAAGGCGGGGGGTGCTTTGCCACGCCGGCGGACGCCCGGGCGGCATTGGCGGGGTTGGTCGCCGAGCACGCTCGGAACGCGGGCCCGACGCTCTACTTGCTCCGCTTCGGGGTGGGGCCGCTCGACCGGCGGTTGGCGGGCGACCCCGTGCGACTCTCGCTCGGCGACGTCCGCGCGAACGCGGATGGCTGGCTGCGAGAGGACCAGCCCGTCATTGTCGAGCCGTAGCCTACAGCTGGACCAACTCCACCCGCTGCTCCGCGGTCTTTCCCTTGTAGCCTTCCGTCTGGAGCCGGCCGATGTCGATCCCGTACGCCTTCACCATCGCGTCTCGCACCGCCTGCGCGCGGGCCACCGCGACGTCCTTGCTGTCCGCATAGTCCTCGATCCGGACCTTGACGTCGCCGTGAGCCTTGAGCATCGCGCCGAACGCCTTGAGCGCGGGGGCCGAGCCATCCGCCATGTCGGCGGTGCCTTCCTTGAACGTGACGCCTTCCAGCGTGACGCGCCCGTCCCCCTTGAGGCTCGTGAACATGCCCTCGCCGGCGGCGTTGTCCGCCGAGGTCAGTTTGGTCGAGAGCGCGGCGTCGATGGCCTTGTTCTCGTGCTCGACCACCTTCTGGATCGCCCGGTTCTCGGCGTTGTCCTGCACCGCCTGCGTGAGGCGTTTGGTGAACTGCGCGTGTATCGGCGCCGCACCGATCGTCAGCATCGCGGCCGCGATCGCCAGCGCGGCGCGCGTGTCTCGTGTGGGCATCATGGGCTCGATCTCCGGATGGGACGGCCTGCGGGAACCCCCCGCTATGTTTGGACCCGTGCCCGCCGGTGTCAAGCGACAGCACCCACCCCGCGGAAGCATGACCCCACCGTGACCCAGCGCGAGACGACGTTCCGGGCAGCGGACGGCGCCGAGCTGTTTCGGCGCAGTTGGCGACCCGCGGGCCCCCTGCGAGGCATCCTCGTCAACGTCCACGGCCTGGGAGACCACAGTGGGCTCTACCCGGCCCTGGCCGACCATTTCGTGCCTCGGGGCTGGGCGGTGCATGCGCTCGACCTCAGGGGCAACGGTCGGTCGCCGGGACCGCGGGGCCACATTCGCCGGTGGAGCGTGTATCGCGACGATCTCGGCCAGCTCCTCCGACTGGTCCGGGCGGAGCAGCCGGACCGGCCCGTCTTCCTTCTCGGTCACAGCCTCGGCGGCCTGGTCGTCCTCGATTTCGCGCTCGAGCATCCGGAGGGGCTGCGCGGTGTGATCGCCGCGGCGCCGGCGCTCGGGCGGGTCGGCACCTCGGCCTGGCTGCTCGCGCTGGGCCGGGTGCTGTCTCGCGTGTGGCCCACATTTTCGCTCGAAACCGGGCTGGATCTCACCGGCTTGTCACGCGACCCGGAGGCCCGCGACGCTGTGCTGGCCGACCCGCTCTTTCATCGGCGGGCGTCGGCCCGGTTGGCCGCGGAGTTGCTCGCCGCCGCTGCGCGCATCCGACGCGGGGCAGCCGGGTTCCCCGTGCCCCTGCTGCTGCTCCATGGCGGGGCCGACCGGATGGTCATGCCCGACGGCACCGCAGCATTCCACGCGCGGGTAGGTCACCCGGACAAGCGGCACATCGAGTACCCCGGGGCGTACCACGCGCTGTTCGCCGATCTCGACCGTGCGCGGGTGCTGGGCGATCTGGAGCGGTGGATGCTCGAGCGGAGCGGCTGATCCGGCTGGATGTCGCTTTGCGGATTGCCCGCGGACATGTAGAATATCCGTCTCTCAAGGTTCTTCTCACGATTCAATCGGGAGGCAGTCGCATGATGGGGCAGCGTGGGTTCCGTTGGCGTTCCCTGGTTCCCGGGATGGCTCTGACCGCGCTCGTCGCCTCCGCCGCGGGCTGCGCGAAGGAGCCCGCCGACAAGGGCGCCGCAGCAGCGGCCTCCCAGCCGGCGGCAGCGCCCTCGGCGCCCGCGATCGTCGCGCTCATCCGCGCGGCCGATTGGATCGGCGCCGAGTGGAGCGAGGATGCGCTGAAGGTGGGCCTCGCGGAGGAGGGGATGGAACCCGGGAAGGATTACGAGTTCAAGGCCTCGAGCGCCCAGGGTGACTTGGCAACCCTCCCCAACCTGGTGGACGCGGCCCTCGATGCGAAGGTCAAGGTCATCGTCACCCTGCAGGACGCCACCCTCCAGGTGGCCGTCAAGCGGGTGAAGGACACGCCGATCGTGTTCCACATCCTTTCCGACCCGTTCGCCGCGGGCGCCGGGACCAGCGATTCGGTCCACCTGCCCAACGTCACCGGGGTGTACTCCCCCGGCTTCGGCGATCCGGAGCAGGAGCGGAGGATCGAGCTGATCAAGCGCCTGGTGCCGAAAGTCAAGCGAGTAGGCGTGCTCTTCACTCCGGGCGAGCAGCTCTCGGTGGGTCTCAAGGACCGGCTCACGTCGGCGGCCAAGAAATCGAAGCTCGACGTGGTCGCGGTGCCGGTGAATACCCCGAGCGACGCGGCGGAGGCCACCACCGTCCTGGTCGGCAAGAAGGTGGACGCCATCGAGATCTACGGCAACGCCGTCCACAGCGGGTTCGAGAGCGTCATCAAGGTCGCCAAAGAGAGGAACATTCCGGTGTTTTCGCCCTCCCCGTTCGAGATCATGAAGGGGGCCACGGCGGCGCTCTATCCCGATTTCCAGGAGGGCGGGGCGGTGGCCGGCAAGATGATCGCGCGGATCCTCCGCGGTGAGAGTCCCGCCAAGATTCCCTTCTACCGCCTCGAGACCACCAAGACCAAGCTGGCTTCCGAGCAGAAATGAGGAAGCTCTCCGCGCACGACGGCGACCGTGCCATCGTGCGCCGCGCCGGCGCCGCATGAACCTGCTGATCGGCGCGCTGTCGGTCGGGCTCCTGCTGTCGCTCCTCACGCTCGGCGTCTTCCTGACCTACAGAGTCCTCGCACGCCTCGACCTGACGACCGACGGGTCGTTCGGTCTTGGGGCCGCCGTCTGCGCGACGCTCCTCACCAAGGGCGTGCACCCGGTGCCTGCGACCCTTGCGGCGGCGGTCGCGGGGTGGCTGGCCGGCGCAGCGACGGGCGTGGTCCACACCGCGTTCGGCGTGGACACACTGCTCGGTGGCATCCTCGTGAGCACGGCCCTTTACTCCGTGCAACTCTACGTCATGGGCGGCGGCGATATTTCGCTCGCCGCGACCGACACGCTGCCCGGCCTGGCCGAGCGCGCCTGGACCGCACTCGGCGGACCGCCATCGGTCACGCTCTTCGGCACGCCGGTCAGCGCCGCCAACATCGCGCCCCTCGGCATGTTCGTCGTCTTCATTCTCGGCAGCATGGTCATCATGGAGCGGTTCCTCCGGACCGATCTCGGCATGGCGGTCCGGGCCACCGGCGACAACCCCCAGATGGCTCGGTCCCTCGGGATCGACGTCGGGCTCATGGTGACCCTTGGTCTCGTCCTCGCCAATGGGCTCGTTGCCCTGTGCGG
>CAZFKN010000017.1:0-19064 GCA_964519805.1 uncultured Gemmatimonadaceae bacterium | reverse complement strand
GTGTTCGTGTTGCTCGCCCTGGTGTTGCCCACGGCCATCAAGCGGGTCGTGCGCCGGCCGGCAGCGCCTTCGGGGGTCGCATGACCGAGCTTGCGGAGCCGGTTCTCGAGCTGTCCGGTCTGCACCACACCTTCTTCCCCGGCACGCCGAGCGAGCAGGTGGCGCTCCAGGGCGTGGACTTGTCGGTGCAGGCGGGGAGCTTCGTCGTCGTGGTCGGCATCAACGGGTCGGGCAAGTCGACCCTGCTCAACGCGATCGCCGGCACCGTCTCGCTCGATCGCGGCATCGTGCGCTTCAGCGGACGGGACGTCACCCATTGGCCCGAGCACCGGCGGGCCGCCTTCATCGGTCGGGTCTTCCAGAACCCGTTCTCGGGCACGGCACCGCACCTCACGATCGCCGAGAACCTCGCGATCGCCTCGGGCCGGGGCGGGCGTCGCGGCATCTTGCATTGGGGACTGGGAGCGGCGCGGCGCGCCGCGCTCGCGGCCCGGCTGGACGCGATGAGTCTGGGGCTGGCGGACCGGCTCGACACGCCGACCGGCGTGCTCTCGGGCGGTGAGCGTCAGGCGCTCACGCTCCTGATGGCCACGATCGTCCGGCCCGCGCTGCTCCTGCTCGACGAGCACACGGCGGCCCTGGACCCGCGCAGCGCGGAGCAGGTGGTGAGACTCACCGAGCAGACCGTGCAGCGGGACAGACTCACCACGCTCATGGTGACCCACTCGATGCATCAGGCCGTGCGGCTCGGAGACCGCCTCCTGGTGATGCACCGCGGCCGCATCGTCGAGGACTTCGCCGGGGCGCGGAAGCGGCGGCTCAGAGTGGAGGACCTGCTCGGTCAATTCGACCGACTCCGCAACACCGATCTCGTGGACGAATCCGCCGCGGAAATGCTCCGGCGATCCTACGTCTGAGCCTCCGGCCTGCGGCCGGCGTCGAGCCGTGGGGGTCGCGACGTGGACAAGGCGCGACCCCCGTTGTATGCATGGGATAGTCTCGAGGCAGTCAGGCCCATGCACCTCTCCGCCGGCCCACCCGTCTCGCCGTCGCCGCTCACCGCCGGACGCGCCTTCGGGCGCGCGCTGCGGCTCCGCTGTCCGGCGTGCGGTGGCGGGCCGGTCTTCCTTCGCTGGTATCGGATCTGCCCGGTGTGCCCGGCCTGCGGGATCAGCTTCGCCCGCGGCGAGCGCGGGTATTGGCTCGGGGCGTACTTCGTCAATCTGATGGCCGTGGAGACTCTGTTTGCGGGCCTGCTCTGCGGTGCCCTTTGGTGGACCTGGCCCGACCCGCCCTGGGACGCGATCGAGGGGGGACTCGTCGCGGCGATGGTACTGTTCCCCTTCCTGCTCTACCCCTGGTCGCACACGCTGTTTCTCGCCTTCGACCTGCTGATGCGGCCGCCGACCGAGGAGGACTTCGCCGGGCCGCGGGAGCCGGCTCCCGCCCTCCCCCGCCGCAACCGCTAGGGCCCAACCGGCCCCGGCGAATTCCGAGGGTTGCGGTCCCCGGGGTGGGCCGCATGTTAGGGGATCGGGCACGCCGAAGAGGTGCTATGACGTCCCTCGCGGAAGGGTCCACGACCGCGGACCGGCCGCTTGCCTCCGATATCGATGTCTACGGCCTCACCCACCCGGGCAAGGTCCGCACCAACAATCAGGACCAATTCCTGATCGCCAGCCTGCACAAGACCATGCAGGTCCACGCGTCGAGCGTGCCGCTGGACCAGCTCGGCGCGCTCACCAGTGAATCGCGTGGCTATCTCTTCATCGTTGCCGATGGTGTGGGTGGCGGCCCGAGCGGGGAGCGCGCCAGCGGGACCGCGCTGCAGGCGATCGCGGAGTACGCGACGCACACGATGCGCTTCTACTACCATCACGATCCCGATCTGGAAACCCGGTTCATCGAAGAGCTGCAGGACGCCGTGCGCCAGAGCCACGAGATCATCCGCGCCCGCGACGCGGGCGCGGCGACCACGCTCACCATGGTCGTCGTCCGCTGGCCCCGCGCGTACGTGGTGCAGGTCGGCGACAGCCGCGCGTACCTGCTCCACCAGGGACAGCTGCAGCAGCTGACCAAGGACCAGACGATGGCGCAGGTTCTCATGGACGCCGGCGTCGTGCCCACGGCCGAGCTCCCCATCTCGCGCTGGCGCAACGTTCTGATGAGCGCCCTCGGCGGCCGGGAGGCCAATCCGGTGCTTACGTCCCGCACCCTGCTCTGGGAAGACGTGATGCTCCTCTGCACCGACGGGTTGACCAAGCACGTCTCCGACGACGAGATCGCCGAGCAGCTGGCCGGCGATCGCTCATCCGAGGAGATCTGCCGGAACCTGTTGACGCTCACGCTGGAGCGCGGCGCCACGGACAACGTCACGGTCGTCGCCGGCCGACTCCGGAGCCGCCAGCCGGCCTGATCCCACCGCCCACCTCTCAAGGACGAATCCGGCGAGGGGCATCGGTTACATTCAGAGTTGCCGATGCCCCGATTCTCGCGCCGCGGTCGCCACGCTTCCGCGGCTCTCGCTCCCGCGCTGGCCCTCGGCTGGCTCGCGGGCGCCTGCGCGCCCAGGACGGGTGCGGCTCCCGCACCGGCGCTCCCGGCGTCCGCCGCGCCCGAATTGCCGACAATCTCCGCTGAGCAATCGGCGGCGCCTGATCCCTGCGCCTTCGAGCCGTCGGGGCCCCCCCGCGCGGATACCGTCCGGGTGATCGCGGGCAGCGCCTTCCCGGCCCGCCAGCTCTACCAGACGCTCATCCGCCTCGACTGTACCGGTCGTCCGCGTCCCGACCTCGCCACCGGTTGGAGCCCGGCGGACGCGGGCCGCACCTGGGTCCTTACGCTCGGAGACGCGCGGTTCTGGGACGGAACCGCCGTGACGGCGGAGACGGTAGCGGGCGGGTGGGCGCGTGATTCCGCGTCCGCAGCCGCGCTCCGCGAGGCCGGGATCCTCTTTGTCGGAGCGCCCGGCGACCGGGAGCTTCGGATTCTGCTGGCGGCTCCGAGCGATTCGGTGCCCGCGGTCCTCGCCGACCAGCGGCTCAGCGTCATGCGCCGGGCACCCGACTCTCCCTGGCCCGTCGGCACCGGGGCATATCGGCTCCCGGAGTCGGACCCCGCGCCCGCTACGTTGGAGTCGGTGGGCAACGGTCGCCCGCTGCGATTGCTGGCGACACCCCGCGATCTTCGCGACGCCGTCGACGCCGGTGCGGACATCGTAGTCACCGACGACCCGGCGACGCTCGCATACGTCGCGGGGCGTACCGGCGTCACCTCGCTCCCGCTGCCCTGGACGCGGGAGTACGGCCTGGTGCTGACGTCAGCCAACGATTCCACCGCGGCCGGCCTGACGCCGGCGTTCAAGGAGGCGCTCGCCCGCGACGCGGTTCGGATCGACGCGCGGGCGGCAACGGCCGCGCCGGCAGGATGCGTGGTTCCAACCCCGGCCCCCAGTCACTCGGCGCACCCGGGGGCGCGCGTCGCCTACCCCGCCGGCGATCGGACCGCCGCGGACCTAGCCGCCCGGCTGGCTGCCTTCGGAATCGCGGGTGCACGCAGCGTCGTGGCCCTGGACTCCATCGCGCTCGCCGCGTCGCTTCGCGTGAGCGCCGAGGCCGCGTACGTGGTCGTTCTCTCCCGCAAATGCGACCCGGCGTCTCGGCCTCCGGGCCCTGCGGTGCTGCCCCTGGTGGAGACCCGCGCACACGCGGTCGTCCGGGGCGGTGCTCCGCCGCTCACGGTGGACCGGGACGGCGTTCTTCGACTTCTCCCGGAGAGGCCGTGACGTTCCGCGCGCGGCTCTTTCTCGCGTTCGTGGCCGTCCTGTCGATCCCGCTGGCCGTGCTGGCGGTCGGCGTCCGGCGGGAGATGGACCGGCGCCTCGTCGCCGAGTACGATCGGCGGGTGCGCGCGCTGGCGGCGGTGATCGAGGGCGACCTGCGTCGCCAAGGCGGCGACGTCTCATCCCGTCTTGCCGCGCTCACGGACGAGCTGGCCGCCGACAACCGGTTCCGCCGGGCCGCCGTGCAGGGCGACGCGGAAGTCCGCGGCTGGCTTCTCGACTACGCCGGCGGCGCGATGCGCCTCGCGGGGCTCGCCTTGCTCCAGGTGCAGGACACGAGCGGACGCATCCTGAGCTCGGGACACTTCCGCAACGAGTTCGATCGTGAGGAGCCGGCGCTGCCGGGCTTTCTCGCCGCCACCCGGGACACGGTCGCCCTCGTCCGGGTACGCACGGCCGAAGGCGAGCTGCTCGCGCTGGCCCGCCTCGACTCGCTTCGCGTGGGCGGCCGCCGCTTCACCGTCGCAGGCGGCGTGATGCTCGACCCCGCCCACCTCGCCCGCGGCGACTCGGTTGGTGGTCTTGCGGTTGCGTTGCTCGTGCCCGGCGCGGACACAACGCAGCCCGCCGGCGATGAGGTCGTCGCGCGCATCGGGGTTCCGTATCTCGATCTTGTCCGGACCGGCGTCCCTGCCCCGGATACGGCACGGGTCGTCATCACCCAATCGCTCGCGCCGCTGGAGGCCCTGCGCCGCGGCGTCGATGGCTGGTTCCTCGCGGCGTTGGGCCTCACCGCGGCCGCGGCCGTGCTCGCCGCAGCGTGGCTCGCGCGCCGGATCGGCGAGCCGCTCGCCGAGCTCGCCCGGAAAACCGGGACGATCGACCTGGACCGTCTCGACGTCGATTTCACCACCGACCGGCGGGACGAGATCGGGGCGCTTGGCCGCCTGCTGGGAGAGATGACGACGCGCCTCCGCCAGAGCGCCGCCCGCGTGCGTGAGGCCGAGCGCCGGGCCACTCTGGGCGACGTCGCCCGCCAGGTGAATCACGACGTGAAGAACGGGCTCGCCCCGATCCGGCATGTGCTCCGTCACCTCTCCCGGGTTGCGGCCGAGGAGCCGGCGGCGCTGCCCGCCGTGTTCGAGGAGCGCCGGGGGACGCTCGAGTCGAGTGTCCTGTATCTCGAGACCCTCGCACAGAACTACGCTCGCCTGACGCCGCCGATGGCGCAGCGCGCCTGCGACGTGAACGTCGTGGCCCGCGAGGTCGCGCGGGTCGCGGAGGCCCGGACCCCACTGCGGCTGGATCTCGCGCCCGATCTTCCCTCCGTGATGGGCGACGAGCTGGCCATTCGGCGCGTGTTGGAGAACCTGGTCGGCAATGCGGCGGACGGGCTCAGCGGCCGCGACGGCGACATGGTGAGCATCGTGACGGCGATCGCCCAGGATGGACCGGAGCCGGTGGTGCGGATCACCGTCGCCGACACCGGACGAGGTATGACCCGCGCGGAGCTGGACCAGGCGTTCGACGATTTCTTCACCACGAAGGCAGGCGGAACCGGCTTGGGGCTCACCATCGTGCGCCGCCTGGTGCAGGATCTCGGCGGCCGCCTGCGGGTGGAGACCGAGCCGGACGTCGGTACACGCGTGATCGTCGAGCTTCCCCGGAGGACGTCCCCGTGACCCTCGTGCTCGTTGTGGACGATGTGCGGCCGATGGCCGAGCAGTACGCCTACGATCTCAAGCGCCTGGGTGGTTACGAGGTTGCGACGGCCGGGAGCGGCGAGGACGCGCTCGAGGCCATCGCGCGGGACGCACCCGAGTGCGTCGTGCTCGACCTCGAGATGCCCGGCATGGACGGCTTCGAGGTGCTCCGCCTCCTCGGCCGTCGCGGAGTCGAGACGCCGGTCATCGTCTACACCGGCACCGGCAACTTCGATCGCTGCATCCAGGCGGTGCGGCTTGGCGCCGCAGGGTTCGTGGACAAGAGCGAGCCCATGGAGCGGATCGTGCGCGAGATCGAGACCGTGCTGGAACGCCGGCGCCTCGAGGCCGAGGTCCGGACGCTCCGCCGCCGGCTCGATGCCGACAGCTCGCTCGTGGGCGACAGCGCCCCCATGCGCAAGCTGCACGAAGCCATCGCCCGGCTGGCCCCGATTCCGACCCACGTACTGGTCCTCGGCGAGAGCGGCTCGGGCAAGGAGCTCGTCGCACGGGACCTCCACCGCTTCGGCGCGAACCCCTCGGCACCGTTCGTCGCCATCAACTGCGCCGCGCTGCCGGAGAACCTCGTCGAGGGCGAGCTGTTCGGCCACGAGCGCGGCGCGTTCACCGGCGCGTCGGCGACGCGACGCGGCGCGTTCGAGGCCGCGGAGCGCGGGACCCTGTTTCTCGACGAGATCGGGGACCTGCCGCTTCCGGCACAGGCCAAGCTGCTCCGGGTGCTGGAGGAACGCACCGTCACCCGGTTGGGGAGCACGCGGCCGCTTCGCGTCGAGGCGCGGGTGGTGGCGGCGACGAATCGCGAGCTGGACGCCGACGTCGCCGCCGGGCGGTTCCGCCAAGATCTGCTGTTCCGGCTCAACGCCCACGTGATCCGCGTGCCGCCGCTCCGCGAGCGGGTCTCGGACATCCCCGCCATCGCTGATGCGGTGCTGGGCGGCATCTGCGAGCGGTTCGGGATGCGGAAGAAGCGCATCGCCGCCGACGCGCTGGACGCGCTCATGAGCTACGACTGGGCCCGCAACAACGTCCGCGAGCTGCGCAATGCGATCGAGCGGATGGTCATCGCCGCCGACGGTGAGATCATAGGCCCCGAGGACGTTCCCGCGGAGATCCTGGAGGCCCGCCCGTCTGCCTCCCGGGATGGGCGCTCGTTCCAGGAGCTTCGCGCCGAAGCCGAGCGGCGGATCGTCGTGTCGGCGCTCGAGCGGAACGGCTGGCACGTCACCCGAACCGCCGAGGAGCTGGGTCTCGCCGACCACGCCAGCCTGCTCAAGATCATGCGGCGGCTGGGAGTCGAGCGCCCCACGCCTTAGCCGCCTCAAAGGCGCGCATCGCGCCACCCGCCTGCATTCGGCCCGTACTCAGTCACGTCGACACCACCCATCCGTGTCCGCCCGGACACGTGGGCCGGCTTTGATCCGTGTCCCGTCGAACACGCTGCGCCCGGACGAGCCGACCCAGCCTCCGCCGATGTGCCTCGCAACGCCCACTCCCGTATCACGTTGGCCGATATCCTCCGAGTGCCGAGCCGAGTGGTCCTCGGGTTGCCCTTAGGTGCGGCGCCCGATCACCCCACTGCGCTCCGGCGCCGCACCCAGGAGGAAGTCATGCTCGCCCCGTTCAGCCGTCTCTCGCTCGTTGCGGTCTCTCCCCTGCTGATGCTCGCCATCGGCTGCGGCAACCGCGACACCGCGCAAACCACCAGCGCCGCCGGCTCGGTGACGGTGGGCGCGTCGGTACCCGCGCCCGCTACCGGCACGCCCGCTCCGGAAACGGTCACCCGCAAGGTCGTCGCGTACAGCGACGCGGAGTCGGTGTACCAGGCCGGCCGCTACGACGAGGCGGCGCAGCTCTTCACCGCGTACACCGAGCGTAAGCCCGACAACCCCTGGGGCTTCTACATGCTCGGCCTGTCGTCCTGGAAGGCCGGGAATCTCGCCCAGGCGGACGTCGCCTTCGGCGAGGCGCTCAAGTTGGACCCCCGGCATCAGAAGAGCCTGCTCAACTCGGCGCGCGTGCTGATCGAGCTGGGGCGGAACGACGAAGCACTCGACCGCGTGCAGGCGGCGCTTGCGTTCGACTCGACCTCGGCCGAGTCCTGGCGGGTGCTGGGTCGTACGCAGGTGGAGCTGGGCAAGACCGAAGAGGCGATCGATGCCTTCCGGCACGCAATCACACTGGACGACCACGACGTCTGGGCGATGAACAACCTGGCCCTGATCTACATCCAGCAGGGGTGCCCGGATGAGGCGCTGGCTCCGCTCGCTCGTGCGACCCAGATCAAGCCCGGCGCCCCGGTGTTCCAGAACAACCTGGGCCAGGCGCTCGAGGCCACCGGCCATCCGGGCGCAGCGGCCCAGGCGTATCAGGCCGCGCTCAACGCGGACAGCTCCTATCAAAAGGCCGCGATCGCGCTCGCGCGCGTGTCGGCCCGGGGCGTGGACTCAACGGAGGCCACGGTGGATCTGGTTGCGCTCGCCCGGGACTTCCAGTCCGGCGTGGAGCGGTGGCGCGACGCGTTGAGCCAGGATGCCGGAATGGCGCGGGACTCGACACCGGAAGTGGTGAGCGGGTCGGTTTCGGATCACTGAGCGACGGCACCCTCCTCCAAGGCGCACGCGGGCAGCGCGACCGGATTTTGCCGTCGCTCACGCGCTGCCCGCTGCGCTCCCCGCCCGACGCGGCTCCGAGACGCCCGACCACAGCCCGGCGAGCGGCACCGCCCACAACCGGTCGCCCACCTCCACCGACTCGCGGCCCAGATACAGCAGCACGCCCCGCCGGAAGCGCCCTCCCGTGAGATCGCGGAGCGTCGACAGCCCGCGCAGGTCCGGCGGCCCCACGGTGAACGCACTCCGCACATCGATCCCCACGATGGCACCATCGGCGCCCTGGAGCAGGACGTCGACTTCGTGCCCGACCTCGGTCCGGAAGTGCGACACGCTCGGCCTGGTCCGGCTCCATCCGGCCTGCTTGAGCAGCTCCAACACCGCGAACGTCTCGATCAGCGGACCCGCCACAGCCGAATCCTGCGCCAGTCGCTCCTCGGTGATCAAAGCGAGGTGTGCCATGAGACCGGTGTCGGCGAGGAACAGCCTCGCTGCCTTTACCAGCGGGCGGCCGACTCTTCCGCTCCACGCGGGGAGCCGGATCACCAGATGGGCCGCCTCGAGCAGCGTGAGGTAGCGCCGGAGGCTGGTGTTCGGCACCGCCAGATCGCGAGCCAGCCCCGCAGCGTTGACGGGGCCGCCGGACCGCGTAGCCAGAAGCCCGAGCAACTGCAGGAGGGGCGCGAGCCCGCCTACCTGGGCGAGATCCCGGACATCCCGATCGAGCAACGTGCTCACGTAGGACCGGAACCAGGCGCCCTGCCGCTCGAATCCGAGCGATTGTACCCGCGGATAGCCCCCCACCAGCGCCGCGGCGATTGCCTCGTCGCGCGAGCCGCCGGAGATGCCGGTTGGATCACCCGCGAAGACGGCGTCCACGAATCGCTCCGGCACACGGCGGATCTCGCCTTGGGAGAGCGGGTGCAGCGGGATGGTCTCGACCAGCCCCGCAGGCCACTCCGAGAGCCCTGCCATCGCCAGCGGGCTGGCCGATGCCGTGAGCAGCAGGTGACCGGGCGCTCGGCCCGGGTGCGCCGAGCCCGCGATCGACAGCAGGAGCTCCGGGGCGCGTTGGGCCTCGTCGATCATCGCTCGGGGCCCAAGGCTGTCGAGGAAGCCGATCGGATCTCGGCGAGCCAGCGCGAGCGTGCCGGCGTCATCCAGGCCTGCGAGCTCGAAATCCGGTTCTTCGCCTGTCGCAGCGGTGGCGAGGGTGGTCTTCCCGGTCTGGCGGGCGCCGGTGAGGAGGACCACCGGGGACCGGGCGAGAGCGGTCCGGAGCTGCGCTTGAGCGCGGCGGGGAATCAGCTGGGCATCCGGCACCTGAGAAATATGACCGTTACGTAGTCAGAATTCAACTGAATCACGGTTAGCATACAAAGGTCAACAGGATAACAGCTTGCGATCGGACCGCTACCGCCAGGCCTCGGTCTTCACCTGTGCGAGGACCGACTCGAGCGGGTTGATCTCGACCTCCTTCGGGTCGCCCGGCAGGTTGAACGTTCCTTCCGTCACCGGCCCGCGCACCGTGAGCCGAATGAAGGCCTCCGCGCCGCCCGCCAGGAGGATGCGTATGGGCACCGGCATTTCGAAGTCCGGAGGCACGTCTTCCTGCCTCACCCGCAGGTGGATCGGGTAGTGACCGTTTTGGGGCGGCTCGGCGCGCCATGACAGGGTGTAGGTGGGAACCGCGGTGCCCTCGACCCATTCCCGGAAGAACCAGTCCATCGGGATCCCGACGTGGTTCTCCACGACGCGCTGGAAGTCCGCGGTCGACGCGCGGCGCCCGCGGTACTGCCGGTAGAAGTCCTGCATCATCGCGGTGAAGGCGTCCTCCTTCATGGTGCGGAAATCGATCATGAGGTTCCGCAGCATGTGGAGGACCCATGCCCCCTTCTGGTAGATGATGAGCGAGTAGTCCCGCGGCACATCCGTCTCGAGCACGCGCCCGCCCAATGCGATCGGTGGAGCGTCGTTCCGGCGTGCGCGAATCGCCTCCCGGCGCATCCGCAGCTGCTTGAAGAACTTGTCGTTGTCGTTGAGGATGAACTGCGTATACCACAGCCCCGAGAAGTCGGCGAAGCCTTCGGAGAGCCACACGTCCCGGTAGCCGGCAGGCTCGACACCGATTCCCCACCACTGATGGGCCATCTCGTGCGCGCGGAAGGTCTCTTCGTTTCCGCTCTCACTGACTGTATTGAAGGTCTCGAGCGACAGGTACATGAGGCCCGGAAACGCCTGGCCGTACCAGCCCAGGATCTCGGTCGCGTAGTACTCGTCGAAGAGCGGCGGACCGTAGACCCGGGTGAAGAATGCGAGACTGTTCGCGACGTCGCCCGCCACGTCCTTCTCGGGATCCTGCTGTGAGAGGGGAAGGAGGCGGGAGAGCACGCGGTGCGCCTGCCCGTTGATGTGGACGGTGACCGGCGGGATGCGGGGATCGTTGATCTTGAACTCGTCGAACTCCCCCACGCTGAAGCACACCTGCTCCGCGGGACGCTCCGTGACCCACCGGGTCGTCGTCACATCACCCTCTGTATGCGACGCCGCCAACCGGCCGACGCTCGCCAGCCGGTATTGCGTCGGGGTATGGAAGGTCAGCTCGACGTTTGTGGGGTACCAGCCCCACGAGGCGGGGTACCGCGGGAACCAGGTCTGGGAGTCCTTGATGTAGATCCAGCTGTCTCTCGACGCGCTGGCGCGGATCGAGTCCGCCATCCGCTGCGGCAGGCCGCGCCGCAGCCAGTTGTCGATCATCGAGGCGTGGCCGATGACGTCGCCGTGGTACGCGATGCGGATCGAGCGCGTCTCTCCCACGTGAAGCGGCCGGTCGAAGCGGATCCACAGCTCGTCGCTGTTCTTGGGGCGGAACAGGGCATCGGTCCCGGCGCCGTCCCGGATCGAGTCGACCTGCAGCTCGGGAAACAGCTCGAAGCGCGCCCAGGTACCCCGCTCCCCGTGGGCGGAGATGTCGACGGTGGCAATGGCTGAAAACCCGAGCCCCTTGGTGATCGTCGCGTCGACCCGTACGCCGCCGAGCGTGAAGGGATCGCCGTGCGGAATCGCCGCGGCCGCGGTCGCCGCAGGCGAGCTGTCACTCCGGGCCGCCGCCCTCGGGAACTGACTCACGATCCGGACCTTCCGCCCCTGTCGACCTCCGCGCAGCAGCACGACCTGCTCGTCCTGCGCGGGGTCCACCATCAACATCAGGTCCTCGCCGCGCTCGCGTTTCACGTGCGCGTAGAAGAACCCGTTCACGGTGCCGTTGAGCAATGCGTCGATCAGGGAGGATTGGATCACCTCGCGCGCCTTGCCGTCCAGCACGTGGTCGAGCGCGTCGTGCAGCGGACCGGCGGCCTCGCCGACCGCGGCGGCCGTGCCGAAGCTGAGCCCGCGCCCCAGCTCGTCGAGCGTCGAGTCGGTGACCAGGAAAGTCACCGCGGTGAGGCGCGAGTCGAGCACCGAGTCGCCCAGAACCCGCAGCATCTGCCGCCGCTCGAGAGGCATCGGCGGGGCGAAGGACACCGACCCGTGACCCACGAACACAGCGGCGGCGGTGCGACCGCCGACGGGTGTCGTGAGGTAGAGCTTGCCATCATCGAGATGGAGCTCGATCACGTCGCGTCGGAGGATCAGGTTGTGAACCGGCGCGACGCGGTCAGTGCGGGGCTCCATCTTCTGGAGCTGATCGAACACCGGGTCGTACTGATCGGCGGGGGCAAGCGTTTGTTGCGCCGCGACCAATCGGGCCGCGAGTGGCAGCGCGAGCAGGGTCGCCGCGCCGACCAGGGACCACGTCTTTCCCACCTTGGTCCGCCGCCTTCGGGAATGATCTGGGGGTGCCTTGAACAGATGTGGCCTGCAGCGCGATTCGCAAGGGGGCTTTGCCTGAGGGGCGCGATCTATTCGCTCCCTTGAGAACGATTCCGAGGGAGGCAAAGGTGGGCCGCAGCCCTGCCGGGTCAAGCGAAGGCTACTGCTGGGACGATGCCGGCGCTTGACCGCTCGCGGTGGGCTTCACATGACCGTCGATCCAGGTCATCGTGCGCTTCAGCGCATCGCGCCGGTTGGCCGCCCGCTCGAACCCGTGGCCCTCGTCCGGGTAGGTGACGTACTGGGTCTCGACGCCCTGCGACCGGAGCGCGTTGTACAGCCAGTGCACCGTCTGCAGCTGGTCCACGCTCCCGTGGTCTCGGCCTCCCATCAGGAACAGCGTCGGCGTGGTCGCCCCGCGAGCGTGAAAGATGGCAGAGTTCCGCATGTAGCGCTCCGGCATCTCGACCGGCGTTCCTCCATAGGTCGTGTTCACCCGGCCTGTCATGAAGACGCCCGCCGCGAAGAAGTCGTCCGCCCAGCCTTCCTTTGATACGACGGCTCGAAATCGGTGGGTAGCCACCGTGAGCCAGTTCGCCCGCCGCCCGCCGGCACTATTGCCGATCGCGATGGTGCGGTCGGTGTCCACCAGGCCCCTCGCCACCAGCGTATCCACTCCGGCCACCACGTCGTTCACGTCCTCGGCGACCTCGTTGTTGTCCCGCATCACCCCCTCGGTAATGGCCTTGTGGCCGAACGCGCCGGATGAGCGGAGCTCGGGCACGAAGACCATGTACCCCTTGGCTGCCCACAGCTGCCACTCGAGCGGCGTGTTGACGAAGAGCGCTCCGGCCAGCTCTCCCGACGCGCCGGCGCCGCCACCGTGGATGTCGGCGATGATGGGATAACGGGTGCCCTGAACGTAGCCGAGCGGCATGACCAGGAGTCCACGCAGAGGGACCGGATAGTCCGGCACGGCCCACTCGATCTCCCGCACCTCGCTCAAGGCCATGTCGTCCGGTGCGGGCTCGAACACGGACAGGTCCCGCGCGCCGGTCCCGTCGGTGCGACCGATCCGGAGCACTCGGCGGGCGTGCGCATCCTGACCGAACCAGACCAGCTGCCGGCCGTCGGGCGAGATGGCGTAGTCCTCGATCACCAGCGGCTCGTTCGTGATCTGCGTCAGGGCGCCGGTCTTGGCATCGATCGCGTACACCTGCCGGTAGATGCCATACAGCCGGATGGCGTAGATGCGGCGCCCGTCGGGTGACCAGCGCTGGTGCAGGAGCTTGGCCTCGCGGGTGAGCCGCACGATCGGCCTCGCCGAGGTATCCGCGGAGGGGCTGGCATCAGCAACACCGATGCTGAAGAGGAAGTCGAAGATCGGGTTGTCGGCGTCGTAGGCAATCGCCGCCTTGCGGCCGTCGGATGACAGTTCCGGCTCGAGAAACTGCTGGAGTCCCGCGCACGTCGCGATGGTGCGGAGGCGGCCATCCTTGAGCCGGATCGCGCGAACCAGACTCTCGTCCTGCTCCTGCCGGTAGAAGAAGCCGATTCGCTGGAAAAAGAACACCAGCTCACTGCCGTCCGGAGTCCAGGAGACCTTACGCACGTGCGCGTCGAACGCCGCGAGCAGGCTGTCGCGACCGGTCGCCACGTCGATCAGACGCAGCTCGCTTTTCGGCGCCTCGTTTACGAGCTGATCCTCTTCCAGCGCGGAGCTGCGCGTGGTATCGCCGCTCGCGCGGGCGAAGGTGTCTTCAGGCTTCACCCATGGCTGGTGCGACAGCACGATTCGGCGGCCGTCGGGCGACCAGCTGACGGCGTATGTGAGTCCGGCGAAGCCGTTGAACCCACCCCGCACGTGCGAGAGCTGGCGTGGCGCGCCGCCATCCGGTCCCATCACCCAGAGCTGAATGGTGTCGTGCACGGTTCGGAAATGGGCGATCAACGTGCCGTCCGGCGAGGGGACCGGCGCCTCACCCGCGCCGAGCGGAGTCCGCTGACCGGTCTTGACGTCGAGCAAGGCGAGCTGGGTAACCCGTTCCCCGACCAGCGGAGGCAACGTCAGCAGCAGGTGCCTACCATCAGGCATCCAGCGAACGCTCAGGCGGGTGAAGCCGCGGGGGAGCGCCGGCAGGAGCCAGTCGGGCGTGACCGTCCGAGAGCCCTGCCGCGCGGGCAACGGCGCCGCGAGCGGCTGCGGCGGGACCTGGGGCGCGGCTGAGGCGAGAACCAACAGGGCAAGCGCGATCATCGTGCCTCAGTAGTGGAGCTGCAAGCCCGCCATGGTCGTGCGGCCCACGGTCGGGATGAAGTTGGTGAACTCGGTCGCCTCATTGTTAGTGAGGTTGTCCACCGAGACGAAGCCCGAGACCAATGGCGTAATTCGCTGGTACACGGTCAGGTTGAGCTTCACGAAACTGGGATACTTGATGACGAAGTCCCGAGTGGAGCCGGTCGCTAGGAACGCCGGAGGACATGGTGCCGTCCCGGCGAAGCAGCGATAGAACAGGAGGTAGTCGTAGCTGTCCCAGCTGCCCACATAGGTCATCCCGGCGCCAATCGTCGTACCAGCGAGCGGCGTCAGGGCGAGCGACGCGCCCGCCGTATGCTTGGGCGTCACCCTCGTCTGCTCGCCGACGAGCTGGTCGCCCCGGTAGTTGGGCCCCAGGTCCTCGATCTTCGCGCTCGCGTATCCATATTGCGCCCTGAGTCGGACAATGCCGAACGCGAGCGTGCCTTCCACCTCGACGCCGGTGTTCTTCACTCGGCCTACGTTCTCGAACTGCGCTGTGGGCACCGGAGCGAGGGCAAGGCTGACCGATTCGATCAAGTCTTCCGCCGTCTGGTTGTAGTAGGTGACGCCGATGGAGCCAACGCTGCCGAAGACGGCGTCGATGCCGGCGTCCCAGCCGTGCTGGCGCTCCGGGCCGAGCGTGGGGTTGGCGAGGACTACGCCGACGGGCGAGACCTGGCCCAGCTTGTCGCCGGGATTCGGCGCCCTGATCGCGCGACCCCAGGAGCCGCGCACTTTCAGCGTGGTGCTGCCGACCTCGTGCACGAACGACGCCCCGACCCGCGGTGAAACCGGAGTGCCCAGGCTGTCACCGAAGTTGGTGTTCTCCTCCGCGCGGACGCCGCCGGTGAGGAAGAGGGCGTCGCGGATTCCGATCTGAGCCTGCGCGAAGTAGCCCGTGTTGTTCGTGTTCGTCTTGCTTGCCGAAACATTCTGGAGCGTTCCGGTCGGGGTGGGAGTCAGGGCGCCCAGCACAGAAACCGGCTGGCTGTAGTGATCGAATCCGGCCGTGATCTGCCCCTGCACACCAGCCCACAGTTGGCCCTTCAGGGTTGAGTTGAAACCGATGGACA
This sequence comes from uncultured Gemmatimonadaceae bacterium, assembly GCA_964519805.1. GTDB lineage: Bacteria > Gemmatimonadota > Gemmatimonadetes > Gemmatimonadales > GWC2-71-9 > DASQPE01. The sequence continues at coordinate 3,765 of CAZFKN010000017.1, read as the reverse complement.
GCTTGGACTCCAACTCGGTGAATACCTGGAGCAAAGTATCGGCGGGTGTGGTGAGCCGCGGTTTGACCTGCGTCTGATCCACGACGAGCCGGTCGATGCCGACCGTCACCCGGTTCTCCCACCAGGTGATCGGCGTGACTGTGAGTCTCGCGCCGAGCGTCGTGCTCTGAAACTGGGTGGGCGCGAACGACGGCTTGGAGACCGGGACAAACCCGGTCTGGAAGATCTCGGGGTTTTGCACGCTCGGGTCGTTCTGCGAAAAATACCGGCCGGAGGCGTCGAAGCTCACGATCCCGCGACTGAACCGAGCGCCGCCGTAGATGCTGGGATTGGACTGCCTGGAGATCTCCCCGTCAGGGATGTAGTCGGCCATCCGGGAGTAGCCGGCGCCAAAGTTGTAGCTCGCCTCCGGCGCACCACCGCGGATCGATGCGGTGTAGTTCTGCCGCAGCACACCGCCGAACCCATCATACGGCGTCTGCTGGATGCCGAACGCCGCCTGCGCGTCTATGTGCGGTCCGGTGTTGATCTCGCCCCGCTTGGTGAAGACCTGGATCACGCCGTCGATTGCATCCGATCCGTAGATCGCGGCTGCTTCCGGCCCGCGGATCACTTCAATCCGGTCGATGCTGTTCGGATCGATCCCAGCGGCGGTGAAGCTGGCTGCTTCGACGCCGTCGAAATAGACCTTCATCTGTCCGGGACCGGCGGTGAGCGCGGTCGAGCCGCGAGTGGAGAACGCGGTCTGGGCCGGTAGATTCGGCATGTCCCAGCCTACCGCGGTGGGGACCGCCTGGCGCAGCACCTGCTGGACGTTACGCGGGTGCTGGATCTCGATGTCCTCGGCGGTGATGATGCTGACGGGAGTGGGGAGCGCTTTGACCTCGGTGGGCACGACAGTACCAGTGGTCACCACCTCATCCAACCGCTGCGCCGACTTCTCCAAGCCGAAGTCCGCCGTCGCTTCTTGGTCCGCGCTCACCGTCACCGAAGCCGTCCCCGGAGCGTACCCGATGTACCGGGCCCGGAGGGTGTACGTCCCCGGCGTCACGTCCGCGATCCGATAGCGCCCATCTTCGCCGGTGGTCGCGCTTTGCGATGTGCCTTGGACGACGACGGTCACGCCAACCAGGGGTGTGTTGCTCGCTTTGGCTGTGACCCGACCGGTGATGGATCCTACCTGCGGCGGCTCCGCCCGGACCACTGCCACCTGGCCCGCAGGCGTGACGAGTACTGCCCAGTCCGTGCCCTCGACGATCTGCTGGAGCGCGTCCGCCGCAGCGGCGTTCTTCAAATGCAGCGACACCACCACATGCGCCCGCACCAAGTCCTCGCCGTAAGACAACCCGAGCTCTGCCTGGTTGGCGATGTCGAGGAGGACTTGCTGCAGTAGCGCGTTGTCCCGCTGAACGGAGACGGTCCGCGCGAGCGGCGCGGGGATGCGCGACCTGGTCTGACGCAGTGCCTCGAGCGGGACATAATTCGCCTTGCGGGCGACGGCGTACGTAGTCGGCCCGCCGGCCGCGGCTTCTTGGCCGGCAACCAGGCTGACCACGCCCAGCAGAGCGGCAAGCAGGCCCAAGAACATGCGCTTCACGATTCACCTCGGATCCTGGAGTGGTCGCACACTGGTCGTCGGCTCGAGCTATGGATGCAACACGACACCTCGGGTAGTCGTCGTGTAGCGGAGATTGAGCGGCACAGTGACCGCCTTGAGCACGTCCTGAAGCCCCTGGACCGGCATGTCGAGGGTGACGCGCTTGCCCGCGATCGACGCTGAGGGGATCTCGATCGGGATGCCGTACCAGCGGCTGAGCTCGACGGCGACTTCGTGGAGCGTGGCTTGGCGGAATACGAGGCGGCCGGCTGTCCAAGCCAGGTACGGGGCCGTGTCAATCAGGCGCACGATTCTCGTGCGCCCATCAGCATCAAGGCGCCCCAAATCGTTCGGGCCAAGCAGCGCGCCGGCGCTATCCGACCTACCGCCGGCGGGTCCCTGTGCCAAGCGGAGCGCCACTCTGCCCGAGACCACTACAACACGCACCTCGGAATCGCTCTCGTAGGCGCGAATGGCGAACCTCGTGCCGAGGTCCTCGGTGACCGCATTCCCGGAATAGACGAGGAACGGACGGAGCGCATCGTGGATGACGTCGAACACTGCCTCGCCGTCGAGGTGCACCTCACGCGGCCCGCCACCTGCCAGCCGGACCGTTAGCTTGCTCGCGACGCCCAGCTCGACGTGTGACCCGTCGGGCAGAGTGATCTCCGCCCGCTGGCCGGGCGCGGTGCTGAACTCGCGCTCGAGCGTGGCCGGTGTGACGGTCGCAGGTACTTCCCGTCCGGTCTTCCAGATTGCCGCGCCACCGACGGCGAGCGCTACCACGGCGGCCACTCCGGCGACCAGCCGGAGCCGTCGAGCACTGGGGGAAACTCGATTGGGCAGCACCAAGAGCGCGGGCCGCTCGGAGAGCCGCGTCTCCCCGGCGCCCCCCATCCGATCCTTGAGCTCCTGCCACATGGCATCGATGCGAGATCCTGATGGGAGCGCCCCGGCCTGATCCCAGAGGCGGCGAAGATCGGCGAGCTCGTCTTGCCGCCCGGGGTCGGCTGCGAGCCAGCGCTCGATTTCCGCGGCCTCCGCGGACGAGCACTCCCCGGCGACGTAGCGGGCGAGCAGCGCCCAGTCGATCTGATCGTCGTTGAGCATGGCGGCACCTGGCCGGGAGCCGGTTGCTAATGCGTGAGGTTCTGTGGGAGAGACAGCGGGGAGGGGCCCCCACCCTTACTTGGGGGCGGCGGCGGGTGCTAGGGCAGCGAGCGCTTGACCCAGGCGCGGAGCGCCCGAAGCGCCCGGCCCATTTGCGCCTCGACGGTCTTCACGGAGAGATCCAGCGACTCGGCTATCTGCGCGTACGTCATCCCCTGTTGCCGGCTCAACATGAAGATGAGGCGACATCGGGCGGGGAGCCGCTCGATGCCGTCCTGGAGGTGGAGCATCTCGAGCAGCTCGGCTTCACCGCATCCATCGGGGGACTCGATCCGACCGACGATCGAGCTTTCCCACCGTCGGGCCACGCGCTCGTGGCGCAGATGGTTTACGGCGCGGTTCCGGGCCGCGGTGAAGAGATACGTCGCGACCGACTGCTCGACGACCAGATCAGCCCGTCGTTGCCAGATAGCGAGAAAGAGATCCTGGACGACCTCTTCGGCAATCGCTCGCGAGTCGACGTACCGCGCGACGAAGGCGCATAGCCCAGGGGCGAACGCCCGAAACAGGCGCTCGAAGGCCGCCTCGTCGCCCTGGCGCAGGCGCTCGATCCATTCGGGGCTCTGATGCGAGTGATCCAGCGGCTGCGGCATCGGGTTGGTGGCAGGAATTGGCGGCCTCGTCGAACGTGGATCGGTCCGTGCGAGAGATTCCGCAGAGCACCGTTGTCGACCGGCCTGATGCGCGACCATAACATTCGGGTAACGACGGCACAAGACATCACCGGGGTGTGGCAAGGAGGCCGATGAGGCGTAGGGGTACTGCGCTCAGCAAGACGTCTTTAAGGTCGGTTTATCGACCTTGCCATCGTCGACGTTCATGTGCCGAGCATGCACGGGTTCGATCTGATTCAACGGTTCCGCCGTTTCTCTCCGCGCGCGCATTTTCTGCTGCTCGCGCCCAACGGGTATGCGGATCCGCCCGGGGCCGCGCCATCGCGAGCGGTTCCAATCGTGCCGAAACCCGTACGCCCCAGTGCCTTCCTTGGGCTCATTGAC
>CAZFKN010000016.1:31394-38800 GCA_964519805.1 uncultured Gemmatimonadaceae bacterium | reverse complement strand
GGGCAGCAGCCCGAAGTGCATGGTGAGCTCATCCGAGAGCAAGTGGCCGCCGCGCGCCGCCTTGATCGGATCCACGTCACCGATGATGTCCGCGATGGTCACGTCGGGCGTGGCGAGCTTCTCGACGTAGCGCTGCGAGCGATCCAGCCAGGCGATCGCCGTCGCGTCGCCGCACTCCGCGAGGCGGTCGCGGGCGTACTTGGAGATCGGCGCAAACGGGTCGTCGTTGACCTCGCTACCCGCCACGATCGGCACGCGCTCGTCGAGCAGCGCGACCATTTGGCGCAGGATCCGGCTCTTCGCCTGGCCGCGCAGGCCCAGCAAGATGAAGTGGTGCCGGGCCAGGAGCGCGTTCACCAGCTGTGGGAGTATGGTGTCCTCGTAACCGACGATTCCGGGGAACAACTCCTCCCCGGCTGTGAGGCGGGTTACAAGATTGGCGCGGATTTCGTCGCGGACCGTGCGCCCGCGGAAGGGGGAATCGGCCCAGGGACTGTTGCGGAGCTCCCCGAAGGTCCGGGGCTCGATGCTGTGCGATTTCACGCAGTTACCTCGACTGGGAGGCCCCGGCACCGCGCCGGGGTTCCTCTTGGCGGAACGTGGCCGCATGGGCCCGCGGGGGCAAGCCCGACCGGACCGGGGCCGCACCCGACATTGCTAAATCGGCCCCCTGCGGCGGCTTGACAAACGCCGATAGCGCTTTACCTTCGCACGCCGTATGCCGGACGACAGTGGCGGCATGCGCGCTACACTTACTGGACACCCAACCCCTCGAAGGAGCACCACATGATGAAGACACTCTGCCTGGCCGCGGCGCTCGCGGTTATGGCCTGTGCGGGCGAGAAGAAAGCGGACGCCCCCGCTTCGTCCGAAGCGCCGGCCGCCGCACCCGCCGCCGGTGGCATGGACAGCACGATGATGCATCACGACAGCACTATGGCGCGGGACACCAGCAAGAAGATGTAAGCGCGCGAGCGCGATCGTCGCACTGTCGCCGCGAGCCCCGGGGAGCACGCTCCACCGGGGCTCGGTCGTGTGCCCCTCAGCCGTCGAGATCCTCCGCCGCGAACGGCAGTCCGACCACCTTCGCCGCGCGGCCGCCGGCCTCGACTTCGTCGCCCGGGCCCACCTCCCGGCGAATGGGCGACAGGCCCAGTAGCCGGTCGTCGAGTACCAACGTCGAGCGCACGCTGCCGACCGCTCGTCCCGATGCCGTGACCGCATCACTCTCGAGCGGGGCCGTGCTTCGCCAGACGAGGCCCCTGAGCTCGCGGTTGGTGTGCCCGCGGAAGTGGAGGCGGGCGACGGTCTCCTGCCCCACGTAGCAGCCCTTCGTGTAGGAGACGCCGCCGAGCTGATCGAAGCGGACTTCCTGCGGGAGCGTGCGGTCGTCGATCTCGGCGCCCAGCGCCGGCCACCCGGCGAGGATCCGCGCGGCTTCCGCGTCTTCCGGCGTCCCCGGCTCGACGCCCACCGCCATGAGCGCCTCGACGAACCGACGGATCGCGCCGCGCGGTCCGAGGGCCAGCGCCGCGAACGGCGCCGTCTCCGGTGCGAGGCCAAGCAACAGCCGGCCGTCGGGGTGCTCGATCGTCGTCGTGCGGCCCGCCGCGTCGGGGATCGGCTTGATCGGGGATCGGGCAAGCGCGGCAAACGCCTGCGACCCCAACAGCCATGCAGCCTCCACCTGTCCGGTTGCATCCGCGATGCGGGCGAGCCGCGGCGGGACCTGGCGGCGGAACAGCTCGTGCGAGGCGAGCCGGCCCTCGATCGGGGCCACGAGCGCGAACCGCTCCGGCTCGCGAAAAACCCAATAGTCCACGACGATCGCGCCCTTGGGCGTGAGCAGCGCGCCGTAGATCAGACTGTGCTCACCCGGCTTGTCGAGATCGTTGGTAAGCAGCCCCTGGAGGCAGGTGAGCGCGGCGGGGCCCTCGACCCAGAACACCGCCGGCTCACCCGTCACAATCACGGCGCCTCGACGCAAGCGGTCGAGTCGCGCGCGATCGTACGGCAGCTCACGCGGCGGCATCGGCCCACGGCAGGTCGGAGGGTAGGCGACCCGTGAGATCGGGCCACACCGCGTCCGCGGCGCGCAGCGCCTCGGCCGGGTGCGACGTCGTGAGCACGGCACAGCGGAGGCCGGCCGCTCGCGCCGCCGCCAGTCCCGGCAGCGAGTCCTCGACCACCACGCACCGCTCGGCCTCGATCCCCAGCGCTCGGCGCGCCCGCGTGTATCCCTCGGGGTCGGGTTTGCAGACGGAGACGTCTTCCGCGGCGATCACCACCTCGAAGTACTGTCGCAGCCGCGCGGTATCGAGTACCAGCTCGATTTCCCGCCGGAGCGCGCCCGAGACCAAGGCGAGCCCGATACCGTCGGCCGCCGCCGCGCGGACGAACTCCACGGCCCCCGGGACCAACGTCATCGAACGCCGGATCGCCGAGGCGTAGTGGCCGGCCTTCCGCTCGATCGCCTGCGAGACCGCCACATCGTCGGTCGGCCGGCCGTGGCGCTCGAAGGTGAAGCGGAAACACTCGCGATCGTCGAACCCGAGATACTCGCGATAATAGGCCTGCCGCTCGAGCCGAATGTCGTATTCGGCGAGCGTCGCGGTGAGCGCCTCGCAGTGTTGCGGCTCATCATCGATGATGACGCCGTTGAAGTCGAAGAGGATGGCCCGGGTCATGGCAAGAGAGAGCGGTGAACAGTGAACAGTGAACTGTAAACGGGGGGGTCCGCCGATGCACGGAGCCCCCGTTCGCTGTTTAGTGTTCACTGTTCACGCAGTCCCGCGTAGACGCCGCCCGCCGCGTACGATCTGTCCAACAACTCCACCGGATGCACGGCGGGGATATGAAGGCCCGCCACGCGGAGCCCCGCACCGATCTGCATCAAACAGCCTGGGTTACCCGTGGTGACGGCGTCGAGCGGGGGCTCGGCGGCATGGAAGGCGCGAAGCTTGTCGTCGAGCACCGAGCGCGCGAGCCCGGGGTGAAGCAGCGAGTAAATCCCGGCGCTGCCGCAACACCGATCCGAGCCCGGGAGCAGCCGGAGCCGGAGATCGGGGATCGCGCGGAGGACGGCGAGCGGGGCGGCCTGGACGCGCTGCGCGTGTTGAAGGTGACAGGGGGCGTCGTAGGCCACCTCGAGCGGCAGGGGCCCACCCTGCCGCGGCCCTCGGTCGGCGAGGAGCTCGGAGACGTCCCGCACCTTGGCCCCGAACCGCACCGCGGCATCGGTGCGGACCAGGTGGCCGTAGTCCTTGAGCAGCGCTCCGCAGCCGGCACTGTTCACGACGATCCAGTCGGCCGCGTCGAGGAGGCCGGCGATGTTGCGCGCCGCGAGCGCGGCTGCGGCGGGCCGATCGCCGGCGTGCTCATGCAATGCTCCGCAACACCCCTGAGTCCCCACCTCGCGCACCTCGTAGCCGTTCGCCTCGAGCGTGCGCCGGGTGGCCTCATGCACGTGGGCGAACAGCCCTTCCATCACGCAGCCGCGAAAGAGCGCGACCGAGGGAGACCCGCTCCCTGACGCGCCCTTCCGGGCACCCGCGGCCTTCGCTCGCGCCGGCCGCCCCTCCCGGGTTGCCGCGAGCATCGCCATGGCAAAGCCGAAGCCGCCCTCGCCCGCGAGCCTCGCGGGGATGCCGGTTTCGCGGAACAGCCATCCCGCGCCGAAGAGCGCGCGGCAAAGCAGCTTGTTCCGAAAGACGCCGAGCCCGACACGAGCGAGCGGGGGTAGCCCACGGGTCCGAAACAACTGCTCCCGCGCCGCCGAGAGCCCCCGCCCGTAGCCGACGCCGGAAGGACACACGGGCTCGCAGCCGCGGCACCCCAGGCAGGCATCGAGGTGTGACACCAACGCGTCGTCCTGAGCGTCGAGCTCTCCCCGCTCCAGGGCCCGCATGAGCACGATGCGTCCGCGGGGGCTGTCGGCCTCATCGCCGGTTGCGAGATAAGTCGGGCACGCGGGCAGGCAGAAGCCGCAGTGGACGCACGGGTCCAGCGCCTGGTAGGCGGACGCGGTCTCGGTCACCGCCGCCTCCTCCAACCTCTCACCTCTCACCTCTCACTCTCGCTTGTCGCTGCCTTCGAGGGCCACGCTCAGGGCCTGCTTCGGATCGAACGTGTCGCGGAGTCGGTCCACCAGCGGTCCGAGCCCCTCGCGGTACGCACCGAAGTGGCCCAGCGTGCGGCGGACCGCCCAGGGTGCCCGCTCCAGGGTCATGGGGATCTCCCGGGCCGCGGTGGCGCGGCGCACAGCTCGCAACCGCTCGATCGGCGCGTCCCCGGCCCAGCGAAGCGACCCGCTGCCGGCTCCCGCCGCGATGAGCCCGTCATCGAGGTCGTGGGCGAGCAGGTCGAGTGTGTCGTCGAGGCCGTAGGCGAGCACGCCGAGGCGGAAGGTGATGGTGCCGCCGAGGCTCCCGCGCGCGAGAAGCGCCCAGAAGGCAGCCGTCCGATCCGACGGCAGCTGCTCCCACACCGCGTCGGTCTCCGAGGGCAGGCGCCGCACATCGGCCTGCACCGCGGCGTCCACACCGAGGAAACGGGCGGCGAGCACCCATTCGGACTCGCTCGCGAGGGCCGGAGACACCAGCTCCAGCGCGGCCGGCGCGATGTGCGCCTCGAGCAGGTCGCGCGCGGCCGCCGTGAGGCTGTCCCGACTGCCGTGGGAGACGAGCGTGACGTCGGCGCGCGGCGCGGCCCGGAGGCGAAGGTGCGCCTCGGTGAGAATGCCGAATCCGCCGAAGCTTCCTACGTGCAGCTTGGTCAGGTCGTATCCGGCGACGTTCTTTACGACCCGGGCGCCCGGCTTCACGACGCGCCCGTCACCAGTCACGACCGTGCAGCCCAGGATGTGATCCCGAACGGGCCCGAATCCGTGCCTGAGAGGCCCGCTGGTGCCGGTTGCGATCACCGAGCCGAGCGTGCGCTCAGGCCTGCCGGGCGGGTCCACGGCGAGCCACATCCCGTGCTCTGCGAGGCGCCGGCGGACGGCGTCCAGCGACACGCCGGCCTGCACGGTGGCCACGAGGTCGGCCGGATTCACCGAAACGATCTCATCCAGCGCGCGGGTGCTCACCGCCAGATCCGCGGGTGCGTCGGCCGGGAGCCAGGACCCAAGCCCCTCGACCCGGATCTTCCAACCCTCGTCGTACGCTAGCCGACAGACCAGCGCCAATGCGTCCGTCGAATCGGGCGTCACGCGGGGCACGTTATCGGCGTCGCGGTCGACGGCCGCGGGCCCCAGCAACGCGCGCAAACGGGCGAAGATCATGGTGTCTGCCACCAGCGCGCGCCGGGCGCGGCGCGCCACTCTCGGCAGGCCCGGCGGGGCAGCATCTTGCCCGGATTGCAGCGCTCGTCCGGATCGAACACCCGGCGGACCGCCTGCATGGCGCCGAGCGTCTCGGCATCGAAGATCCAGGGCATGTAATCCATCTTGTCGTTGCCTACCCCGTGCTCCCCGGTGATACTGCCGCCGGCGGCGACGCACACCGCCATGATCTCCCGGCTTGCTTCCCGTACGCGAGCGGCCAGCGCCGGATCGCGTCGGTCGAAGCTGATATTCGGGTGGAGGTTCCCGTCTCCAGCGTGGAACACGTTGCTGATCGAGAGCGCGTGCCGCCGGCGAATCTCCGCGATCCGGTCGAGGATGTCGGGCAACGTGGAGCGGGGCACGACGGCGTCCTGTACCGCGAGGTCCGGGGCGATGCGGCCCATCGCACCGAACGCCTTCTTGCGGCCCTGCCAGAGGCGGGCGCGATCCGCCTCCGAGGAGGCGCTCCGCACTGCGCGGGCGCCCCGTGCGCGGAGAATCTCCTCCACGAGCATCGCCTCCGCGTCGACCTGCTCCGGAGTGCCGTCGACTTCTGCCAGCAGCACGGCCGCGGCGTCGACGGGGTATCCGGCGGCGTAGATGGAGGCCTCGACCGCCTGAACGCACGCCTGGTCCATCATCTCGAGCGCCGCGGGCACGACACCTGAGGCGATGATCGCGGACACCGCCTCGCTCGCGGCGCGCACGCTCGCGAAATCGGCCAGCATGGTGCGCACGGCGGCCGGGATCGGCTCCAGCCTGACGGTGACCTCGGTCGCGACGCCGAACATGCCCTCGCTGCCCACAAACAGGCCCACCAGGTCGGGCCCCCACGCGTCGCCTTGTGGCGACCCGAGCCGCACCACGCTCGCGTCCGGGAGGACCACCTCCAGCTCGGCCACGTGGTTCGTGGTGACTCCGTACTTGAGGCAGTGCGGACCCCCCGCATTCTCCGCGACATTACCGCCGACCGTGCAGGCGGCCTGGCTGGACGGATCGGGCACGTACTGGAGGCCGAGCGGTGCGACCGCCTCGGACAGGCGGGCGTTCACCACGCCCGGCTGAATGACGGCCCGCCGGGCGGTTCGGTCCACCCGCAGGATGCGGTTCATCCGGGTGAGCGCGAGCAGCACCGTCTCGGGGTCCGCCAGCGCGCCACCCGAGAGGCCGGTGCCCGCCCCGCGGGCGACGAAGGGTACCTGCAGCAGGTGCAGCAGCCGGAGGACCTGGACGACCTCCGCTCGGCTCGCCGGCATGACGACGGCTCCCGGCAGAGACTCGTGCGTGGGCAATCCGTCCATGGCGTACGTCGTGAGCTCGGCCTTGCGGTGCCGCACCCAGCGTGGCCCGACGATGCCCCCCAGCGCCTCGAGCAGCGCCGGTTTCATGAGTCGGCCGGCAGGACCGAGTGGATGTTGCCCTTCCCGTTCCGGCGGGCCCGCTGATGGATCCGGAGCGCCGACTCCAGCGCCCGGGTGAGCATGGGAATGAGGTGCACGAGCAGGGCGACCCGCTCGTCGGTAGCACGCGTCGCCAGGAGGCGTCGTTTGAGGTCCGGATCGCAGTCCAGCGCAGCGCTGATCGTGAAGCTGAGCGGGACGGGCTCGTGCGGCAGCTCAGGCGCGTCCGGCTCTACGTCTTGCAGGGATCGATAGAGGCGATAGTACCGGGCGAAGAGATCCCGGACCTCACTCAGCGGCTCTGCCGCCGGCAACGTGCCCGGCCGCTCGTCGAACTCCTCTACCAGCCCGACGTGATACGGCGCCGGATCGTCCAGGACCCGCCGAATGACGAACCGGGCTCCCCCGACGACCAGAATGTTGGAGCGCCCGTCGGGCAGCGGCTCGTTGGCCTGGATCTCCGCGGCGCAGCCGACCGCGCCGGCGTCCGGTGCTTCGCCGTCCCGTCCCGGTCCGACGACGCCGAAGCGCGACTCCCCGGTGAGGCAGTCCGCGAGCATCTGCCGGTACCTGGGCTCGAAGATGTGCAGTGGAAGCGGCGTGCCCGGGAAAAGGACCACCTGGAGAGGGAAGAGCGGGAGGGGGTACGGGGGCATGGTGTAAGATAGCCGTTAGCCGAGAGC
>CAZFKN010000016.1:15138-31294 GCA_964519805.1 uncultured Gemmatimonadaceae bacterium | reverse complement strand
TAATGGCTAACGGCCGCTACGCTGCCACCCATCCCTCCTTCAACGACTTCACATCCGGCGATTCCCGCAGCTTCTCGAACGCCCGTTCCCGGATCTGGCGGATGCGCTCGCGGGTAACGCCGAGCAGCGCGCCGATCTTCTCCAGCGTCAGCGCCTCCGAGCCTTCCTCGAGGCCGTAGTAGAGCGAGAGAATCTTGCGCTCACGCGGGGTGAGGTGCCGTTCGAAGAGCCGATCGATGAACTCCCGACGGAGCCGGCTGTCGGTCATCTCCTCGATTTCGCCGTGGCCGGTGCCTGCGACCCGCTCCCCAAACGTGCTCGACGCCCGGTCCTGCCGCTCGACCGGGGCGTCCAGCGACACCTCGGCCCCGGTCATCCGGCGGGCAGCGCGGATGTTATCCACCGTATCGTTGAGTGCGAGCGCGACTTCGTGGTCGGTCGGCTCTCGGCCCAGCTCCTGGGCGAGGAAGCTCTCCGCGCGAGACATGCGGATGAGCGCCGAGTTTTGATTGAGGGGGATCCGGACGCTACGGGTCTGCTCGGCAAGGGCTTTGAGGACGGCCTGGCGGACCCACCACACGGCGTACGAGATGAACTTGACGCCATGCTCCGGATCGAACTTGCGAACGGCTTTGAGCAGTCCCTCGTTGCCAATCGCGACCAGCTCCGAGAGCTCGAGGCCGTGCCCCTGATACTTCTTGACGTAGGAGATCACGAATCGGAGGTTGGCCGTCACCAGGCGTTCAGCAGCCGTCGGATCACCGGCCTGCGCCCGCCGCGCCAACCGCTTTTCCTCCTCGGGGTCCGTAATCATCGGCAACTTTTGGATGTCGAGCAGGTATTGGTCGAACGCGCTGGAGGGAGCGGTGCGGAACAGCGGGCGCGGATTCCCGTTGTTGCGGACGACAGGCATAGACCACCCCGAGAGAGGGTTGACCTAACGACCGATTGTGGAGATCAAATCAAGCGGGCTGTGTCGTAAGCCGTTGCGGCTCTTGAATATACGGAGGGGCGTCGGAGCGGTCAAGCAAGTGGCTTTATCCACATCACAAAACGTTCATCAGGAATCGGTTCCTCCCTTTCTCCACCCCCCCATTTCTCTGGGGAAAAGTGACGTTGGCACCTCCCGGCCACCCCGAAACCCGCCAAAACCGCCCCCGAAGGCGACTCAGACCCCGCGGACAAGCCGGTCCAGGGCCACCGAAATCGCTTGCTCTTCGGCCGCCACCGTCCACTGCTCACCGGGGAACATGGTCCCCACATCGCGCGCGAGCGCGAACCGCAGACGGGCGGCGCGATTCTTCTTGTCCGCGGCCATTGCCGCCATCACGCGCTCGCGTGGCACCGCGTCCGCCAGCCGGACCGGCAAGCCCAGCCGCCCGAGCAACGCGGACACCTCGGCGCCGAGTCCGCGTCGCCCGATGCCCATGGCCTCCGCCAGCTCGCACTCGGCAACGAGGCCGAGGGCCACCGCTTCGCCGTGTGCGAGCGCGTAGTCGGAGGCGTGCTCGACCGCATGGGCGACGGTGTGACCCGCGTTGAGGATGGCGCGCCGGCCGTTCTCGCGCTCGTCCTCACCGACGACGGCCGCCTTGATCTCGACGCTTCGGCGGACGAGCGTCGCGAGCGTGGTCTCGTCGCGGCGCGCGATGGCATCGACGGACGCGCCGAGCCAGGCAAAGTAGTCGGCGTCGGCGATGAGCCCATGCTTCACGGCTTCGGCCAGTCCGGCGCGATACTCCCGCTCCGGCAGCGTCCGAAGGACCAGGGGATCGGCCAGCACGGCAGCCGGTGGATGGAACGCGCCGATGAGATTCTTGCCGTGCGGCGTGTCGACGCCAGTCTTGCCGCCGACGGACGCGTCCAGCATCGCGAGGAGCGTGGTCGGCACCTGCACGCAAGGGATGCCCCGGAGGTACGTCGCGGCGACGAATCCCGCGAGGTCTCCGACCATCCCGCCGCCCAGAGCCACGATCGCGCTGTCGCGACCGAAGGCCAGGTCGAGCAGCCGATCCGAGAGCGCGATCCACTGGGTCCGATTCTTGGATGCCTCCCCGGCCGGCACCACCAGCTCGGCGGCAAATTCCGGCACGTCGGGTTGGACGCGGGGCGTGGCCTGCCAGGATCCCGATCCCTGCCGGAAGGCACCGAACAGCGGGGCGACGGTCGAGTCGGTGATGAGCGCCAGCCGGCGTCCGGCGACATGTCCCGCTGCGAACGAGCGAAGGCGGCTCAGCGCCCCGGGCTCGACCTCGACCGGATAGCTGCCGAGCGCGTGGCGAACCGTCACCATTCCACGTCGCCTACGCCGGCGCGGTGGTTCGCCAGGCGCGCGAGGGTGAACAGCAGATCGGACAGGCGGTTCAGGTAGGCAAGGAACAGCTCGGGGACCGGGCTCTCCCGCGCCAGCGCCACCACGCTCCGCTCGGCGCGCCGACAGACCGTCCGGGCCAGGTGGAGCATGGCGGCCTTCGGGGCGCCGCCGGGGAGGATGAACGCCTTGAGCGGACCGATTTCCTGGTCGGCGGCGTCCATCACCATCTCGAATTCCCGGATCCGCTCGGGCGAGAGCACCGCGCGCTCCAAGGCCTTCGCAACCTTGGCCGGCTCGGGAGAGGCGAGGTGGCCGCCGAGGGAAAAGAGGTCGCGCTGGATCGACTCGAGCAGCGGGTCGGCCAGATCGGCGGGCGAGGTGGTGCGGGCGAGGCCAATCGTCGCGTTCAACTCGTCCACGTCGCCGTACGCGGCGACGCGTGGGTGGTCCTTCGGCACACGGCCACCCCCAAAGAGGCCGGTGGTGCCGGCATCGCCGGTTCGGGTGTAGATGGGCATGGGCTATAAGGTATCAGCACCGCTGATCCGGACCACCCACCGCTGTATATTCCCCCGCCTGGCTCGCTAAACCCTCAGCGGACGGACAATGCCCGAGCACGACCTGCGCGACATCGCCATCATCGGCGGGGGCCCGACCGGCCTGTTCGCCGCCTTCTATGCCGGCATGCGGGCCGCAACGGTGCGGATCATCGATGCCCTGCCGGCGCTGGGCGGCCAGCTCCAGGCTCTGTACCCCGAGAAGTACATCTTCGACGTGGCCGGATTCCCCAAGGTGCTCGCCAAGGATCTCGTCGCGGGGATGGTGGAGCAGGCGCTCCAGTTCGGAGCGCCCACGCATCTGGGCGAGGTGGTGACGGGCCTCCGCCGAGCGGAGGAGAACGGCAAGAGCTACTTCCTGCTCGAGACCACCGTCGGGGCGTATCCCAGCCGCACGGTGATCATCTGCGCGGGGATCGGGGCGTTCGAGCCGCGGAAGCTCGGCATCGCGGGCGAGGAACGCTACGAAGAGAAGGGGCTCTACTTCAAAGTCGTGGACCCCAAGCTATTCGCCGGACGGAACGTGCTGCTGGTGGGCGGCGGCGACTCGGCCTTCGACTGGGCCGTGAACCTCCAGGGGATCGCGAAGTCGGTGCGACTGATCCACCGCCGCGACCACTTCCGGGCCCATGGCGCGACCGTGAAGCAGGTGCAGGAGTTGTGCGCGGCCGGCAAGTGCGACGTTCGCACGTTCTGGGAGGTGAAGGCGCTGCACGGGAGCGACCGGATCGAGCGCGTCACGATCTTCCAGAACAAGACCAAGGAGGAGGAGACGCTCGAGATCGACGCCGTGATTCCGCTGCTGGGGTTTCATTCCGATCTCGGTGCCATCAACGAGTGGGGCCTCGACACGGACAAAGCGGACATCAAGGTCGATCAGGTGATGGCCACGAACGTTCCGGGGATCTTTGCCGCCGGCGACGTCACGAGCTATCCCGGCAAGCTCAAGCTGATCGCCACCGGCGCCGCCGAGGCCTGTATTGCGGTGAACAACGCCGTGCACTACATCAACCCCAAGATCAAAGTGAACCCCGGACATTCGTCCAATTTGGCGATCTTCGGGCAGAAGGACGATTGACGGCGGTGAACGGTGAGCCGTAAACCGTGAACGTGGGGTCCTGACGCCCTCACAGCATTTTCGGGCGCAGGAAGAAGCGCAATATCCCCCCTCCCGCCGAGACGCTTTCCGCTTCGACCGCGAGCACGCCGCTCTTGGGGAAGTCCATCGCGATCCCCTTCGGGGTTCCGGCGAGGAGCATCGCGGCCAGCTCCTCGATCCAGGGGGAGTGACCAACCAGCGCCACGACCGCTTTGCCCTTTCGAGCGCCCACGACTGCGTCCAGCGCGTGGAGGTCCGGATCGGCGGCGAGCGGGAGGCAGGGGACCGCCGGCGCGAGGCCGAGCCCCTGCGTCATGACCTCGGCTGTCTGGGCGGCACGGAGCCAGGGGCTCGAGAGGACCAGTTCGGGAACCAGGCCGTCCTCGCGGAGCGTTCGGGTCACCTTGGCGTGCACCTTCCGCCCCTTCTCGGTCACCGGTCGGAGGGTGTCGTCGGGCCACTGTGTCGGATCCCGATCGCCGGCGTCGGCGTGACGCACCAGCAGAAGCAGCATCGTCCCTCCTCCATTCCGCGGGGTCAGCCGTAACGCGGGCTCGGCCGTTGCGTCGGGTCAGCGTCGCTTCGCGAGTCCTCGCCCGATGTCCAGCACAAGGCTGTCGAGCACGGCCGCCATGGCTGCGTTGCCGAGCGTGTGGTGATTCGCTACGATGGCAAAGGTAATCCGCCGGCCGTCGGCGAAGTCGAGGTAGCCCGCCAGACTGGCCACCCCCGAAAGGCTCCCGGGCTTCGCAGCGACCCGGCCCTCGAGGCTGGTGCCGAGGAACCGCCGCTTGAGCGACCCGCGCGATCCCGACCGCGGCAGCGCCGCCAGGAAGGGCTCCAGGCCCGGGTGCCGATGGGCGAACTGCAGCAAGCCAACCAGCGCGAGCGGGCTCACGCGGTTGAGCCAGGCGAGGCCCGAGCCGTCCGCAAGTGCGACCTGGGTCGAGTCGAGACCGACCGAATCGACGAGGAACCGCCGTTCGACCGCGAGGCCTTCGGGCCACGAGCCCGCGCGCCCAAAGCGGCGGCCCAGCTGCTTGAGCAGCATCTCGGCGAACCAGTTCTGACTGCTGTTCAGGATCGGGAAGATCCAGTCGCGAAACGGACGGGACTCGACTTCGGCCAGCGGTGCCGTGCCCCGGGCCGCACGATACGGCGTGGAGTCGGTAGTCGAGCGCACGGTGCCGTGCACGGCGATGCCGGTGTCCGCCAGAGCGGCCGCGAAGGCCCAGGCCGCGTAGAGGTTGGGGTCCGGCAACGCAAAGTGCTCGGTGCCGCCTGCGATGCCTTGCGGCACTCGGCCTTCCGCCCGGATCACGCGCGTGCCCGGATCGCGGAAGAAGTCGAGCGTGGTCCCGGTGTCGCCGGGGACGACGAGCGTCCGGTTCTCGAGCGCCACGTCCCCCAGCTTCGGCGCAAGCGAGATCCGCGCCGACTCGCCCACGGGCCCCGGGCTCCAGGTGATGTCGACACTGTTGTCGTTGAACCCGAGGCCGGACACCGGGGCCGCGTACCACCAGTTGAGGTCGTAGGTTTCCCACGCCGGATGAACGAGACTGGCCTCGAGCCAGCTCCCGTCGCCCACGACGTCTCCCTCAATCGCCCGGATGCCGAGCCCCCTGAGCGAGTCCGCGAGCCGGCGGAGCGGGGCTGCGGCATCCGTCTGGCAGGCGAACGCGTGCGTCGTGTCCACGCCGTAGCAGCGGCGGTCCATCGTGGGATCGCCCCGACCGTAGAGCACGAGATCGCCCTGGACGACGCCGGCGGTAACGGGTCCCGTCGCGTACGCGCTCGTCCGCACGGTTCCCTCGGCGGGGAGTCGCGCCGCGGCTACGGCGCTCACGAACACCTTCGCCGTGCTGGCCGGGACGAACAGCCGATCCGCGTTGCGACCGTAGAGCAAGCGGCCCCGGTCGTCGACGACCGCGAGCCCCCAGAGGAAGCGATTCAGGGGTGCTGCGTCGAGGCGGCGATCGAGCAGTCGGGCGAGGACGGTCTGCGCGGGGAGTGGATAGGGTCGGAGGAGCTGCGGAGCCGACGAGAGAACGACGGCCACCGTGAGGCGGCCGAGCATCGCGGGGCGCTTCCATCGCACGGCCCGCCGCGGCCCTCCGCGTCCGGGCCTACTCGTACGCCACCCGCGGATCCGCCTTCGCGTAGAGCAGGTCCACCGCCAGGTTCACCAGCACGAACACCAGGCTCAGGAAGAGGATGCTGCCCTGTACGGCGGGGAGGTCCCGCTTTTCGATGGCGGTGAGCACGTAGCGGCCGACGCCGGGCCAGGAAAAGATCGTTTCGGTGAGAATCGAGCCGGTCAGATAGCTCCCGAAGTCGAGGGCGATAACGGTGATAACCGGCAGGAGCGCGTTCCGAAGTCCGTGCCGCAGGACGACAGCCGTTTCGGTGAGCCCCTTGGCCCGCGCGGTGCGCACGAAGTCGCTCTGGAGCACCTCCTGCATCGCCGCGCGGGTCATGCGCGAGAGAAATGCGACGGATCGCATGCCCAGCGTGAGGGCGGGAAGGACGAGATAGGCGAGCCCGCCATACCCGGACGGCGGGAGCCAGCGCAGCATGACCGCGAACACCAGGATGAGGAGCAGCCCCACCCAGTACACGGGGAACGACACGCCGAGGTAGGCCGCGAGCGCGCTGGCGCGATCGACCCAGCCGCGCGGCCGCCACGCCCCGTACACGCCGATGGCGATGCCGGTCAGTGTGGCGAACAGCATGGCGGCTCCCGCGAGGCGCAGCGTGGCGGGAAAACGCTCCAGCAGGTCGCCGAGGATCGGGCGGCCGGTGATGTACGATGTGCCGAGGTCGCCGCGGAGCACGCCGCCGGCGTAGTGGAAGAATTGTTGGGGAAGGGGATCGTCCAGATGCAGCTCGGCACGGAGCCGTGCCAGGGTCTCGGGGTCGGCCCGCTCGCCCACCATCGCCTGGACCGGATCCCCGGGGGCGACGTAGAGCAGCAGGAAGGTGACCAGCAGCACGCCAAGCAGCGTGGGGACGAGAAGCAACGCGCGACCGGCAAGCACGCGCGTCATCGTGTCCGCCGCACGTCGGTCCAGCGCTGGCCGGTGAAGATCGCCGGGATGCGCCACCCCGTCAGCTCGGGGCGTACGGCCCACAGATCCACCGGGAACCAGAGGAAGATCCACGGCGCCAGATCGAACGCGCGGGCGTCGATCGTCCGGGCCAGCCGGATCTTCTCGGCGTCATCCTGGGTGGCGCGCATCCGGACGATGAGGCTGTCGAGCTGTGCGTCGTCCAGGAACGCGTAGTTGCCGCCGGCGCCCTTGTTCTTCGAGTGGAACAACGGGTAGGTGAAGTTCTCCGCGTCGGGGTAGTCCGCGTACCAGTCGGAAAGAAACAGGTCGGCCTCCCCGTTTCGCGCGGCGGCGCGTGCGCTCGCCGCGTCGCGTTCGACGATCTCCACGGTCACCCCGATCTCCCCCAGGCTCTGCTGCACCGCTTGCGCGATCCGGGCGTACTCCGGCAGATGCGACCGCCAGAGCTGCACCGAGAACCCCTTGGCATAGCCGGCGTCCGCGAGGAGCTGCCGGGCCTTGGCGGGATCGAACGCATAGGGGGCGCGGGCCGAGTCGTAGCCCGCGAGGCCGGGAGGGATCGCGCCGGCCGCTCGAATGCCCCGCCCGGCCATGATGTTCCCGAGCAGCGTGCCGACGTCGACCGCCTGGTTCAGCGCCCGCCGCACCCGGGGGTCCTTGAGGGGCCCGCGGGTGGTGTTGATCGCGATGTAGAGGTCGCGCAGCGCGGGCCGGCGGTCGAGCTCCGCCCGGTGCTCGTCCTCCCACCGCTTCGTCTCGCTGAACGGTACCTCGACGACGCTCAGCCGTCCCGCCTCGTACTCCGCCGCGCGGGTGAGCGGCTCCGGGATGATCCGGATCCGGAGCGTGTCCATGTGTGGCGCGCCGTTCCAGTATCGCGGGTTCTTTGCGAGGATGAGCTGGTCGTCGTGCGACCAGGAGATGAAGCGCCACGGCCCGCTGCCGGTGGGGTGTTGATCGAAGTCCGACGGTACCGAGGCGGGGAGGACGGCCGCCACCGGCATCGCGAGCAGCTTGGGGAAGATGTTGAGCGGCTCCTCCAGGGTCAGCACCACCGTGCTGTCGTCGGGCACGCGGATGCCCTCGAGCGAGCCCGCCTTGCTCGCGGAATAGGCGCGAGCGCCACGGATGGGAAACAGCGGCCAGCCCCGGCCCCCGGTGGATCCCGGGGCCAGTGCCCGGAGAAAGGAGGCCCGCACGTCCCGGGCGGAGATCGTGCGTCCGTCGTGAAAGGCGGGGCCCTTTCGCAGATGGAACGTGTAGGTGGTGCCGGCTCGATCCGTGTCCCAGCTGCGCGCGAGGCCCGGTACGAGGGCGCCGTCCACGTCAAAGCGAGTCAGGTTGTCGAACACGAGCGCCGCGACTTCACCGGTCGGGACGTCGGTGGACAGCGCCGGATCGAGTGAGCGCGGATCCGAGGCGAAGTAGTAATCGAGAGTGGTGGGTGAAGCAGTGGCCGCGCCGCCGCACGCGGAGAGGACGAGGACCAGCAGAAGCGGCGGCCGGGGTGGGCCCATTGGCGTTGACTTAGGAGCGTAAGGCCGTCAAACTAAGGAGCTTAGAGCATCGCGTCAATCGCCGGCCGGAGGTTCCGGGGCCGGTCCTCCCTCCCCCGGAGCGCGTAATTCCGATCCTCTTGGCTCGCCGCGCCCCGACCGGCCTCCGAAGAACCGGACCCGGGCTGGTTGTTCTCCTGGTCGGGCTCGCGGGGCTCCGGCCCGTCGCCGCGCAGGAGCCGCCGAGGGTCGTGCGACAACTCAAGTTCGAAGGCAACGCCTCCATCAACAAGACCACGCTCGCCGCCGCGATCGGCACGACGCAGTCGAGCTGGTTCGCGACCTTCCCGCTGGTCCGCTGGATCGGCCTGGGCGAGAAGCGCTACTTCGACGAGACCGAATTCCGGCGCGATGTGCTCCGCCTCGAAGTGCTGTACAAGCGGAGCGGCTTTCCCGACGTAGCGGTGGATACGACGGTGCGACGGACCGATCGGGACGCCTACGTCACGTTTCGGATCAAGGAGGGGCGACCGGTCCTGGTGACCGGCCTCGCGATCAACGGGCTGGACTCCATCCCCGATCGCCCCAGGGAGCGGCTCCTGCTCGATCTGCCGCTGCGCGAGGGCCAGGTGTTCAATCGGTATCTCATGCAGGCCACGGCCGACACCATCGCGACGCGTCTCAAGAACCGGGGCTTTCCAGAAGCCGCGGTCTACGCGGGCTTCGTGAGCGACCGGGAGAAGTACACCGCCGATGTGACGCTCGACGTCTCCCCCGGGCGGCGGGCGCGCTTCAGCACGGTCCGAGTGGAGGGCGTCAAGCGGGTGGACTCGGCGGTGGTGCGGGATCTGCTCGTGGCGCGGCCGGGACGGCCGTTCTCCCGGGACGAGCTGTTCCAGAGCCAGCGGAACCTGTACAAGAGTGACCTCGTGCACTCGGCGACGGTGAACGTCGACTCCGCCCGTTACACGCCGGGCGACTCGGTGCCGATCCTCGTGCGCGTGAGCGAGAGTCCCCCGTTCCGGGTGCGGGCCGGCGTGGGCTACGCGACGACGGAGTGCTTTCGCACCCAGGCGGCCTGGACGGTGCGCAACTTTCTCGGCCAGGGGCGGGTGCTCGACATCACCGGTAACGTCTCGCGCGTCGGGGTCGGACGCCCCTTCGATTTCGGCTTCGACAAGAACATCTGCAGCGTGTCGCGTCAGGATTCAATCGGATCCTCGCGGTTCAACTATGCGATCGCCGCCACGCTGCGCCGGCCGGCCTTTCTCTCGCCCAACAACACGCTGAGTCTTTCGGCGTTCGCCGAGCGACGGTCGGAGTTCAAGGTGTACGTCCGGACGGACATCGGCACCACCGTCGAGCTGCTGCACGAGACGCCGCGCCGGCAGTATCCCGTTTCCGTCGCCTACACCGTCTCCTATGGACGGACGGAGGCCACGCCGGCGAGCTTCTGCGCGTTCTTCAACGCGTGCACGCCCGACGTGATCAGTCAGCTCCAGCAGCGCCGCCTCCTGTCGGCGCTAACGGCCCGGATCAGTCGGCCGCGGGCGAACAGTCCGATCGATCCGACCCGGGGCTCGAACGCCACGCTCGAGGTGACATATGCCTCCAAGCTCATCGGGTCGTCGGAGCTCCAGCAGTTCACCCGGGTGCTGGCCGATGCGGCGTGGTACCGCCCTCTCGGCGGCAGCGTGGTTCTGAGCTGGCGGCTTCGGGGCGGCCTCATCTTCTCGCCGGCCGTGGCGCTCGGCAGCCAGACCAATGCCTTCGTGCCGCCGGAGCAGCGGTTCTATGCCGGCGGCCCGAACGACGTGCGCGGCTTCGGCCGGAACGAGCTGGGCCCGGTGGTCTACGTGGTGACCTCGACCGCGCTGGCCCGGGCCGGGACGCCCGACAAGCTGTCGCCCGATTCGGTGCAGGTGGCGCCGACCGGCGGAAACACCCTGGCCGTGGGCAACCTGGAGCTGCGTCTTCCCTCGCCGGTCTTCCCGTCTCGGATGCGGCTCGCGGCGTTTCTCGATGCGGGGATGCTCTGGGAGCGCGGCCGCCCCGACCTCGCCCCGGCCCGCCTCCGGTTCACGCCCGGGTTCGGTCTCCGCATCGCGACACCCCTCGGTCCCGCGCGCCTCGACATCGCCTACAACCCGTACTCCCTGCTCCCGGGCGCGCTCTTCAGGAGCGATTCGAGCGGCGCCCTCACCAAGGTGCAGGACGGCTTCTCGGTCGACCGCCGCAACCGGATCTTCGGCGTCCCGCTCACGTTCCAGTTCTCGGTGGGGCAGCCCTTCTGATGCGCCGCCGGGTCGCCCGCTTCGTCTTCGTCGTGCTGCTCGGGACCCTGGCCGGGATACTGGGCGTGGTGATGGCGCTGGTGCTCTCGCCGCCCGGGCGCGACCTGCTGGCGCGGAGCGTGTCGAGCGAGCTGAGCCGGGCCTTGAACGGGTCGGTGCAGGTGGGGTCGGTCTCCGGGTCGTTCCTGTACGACCTCACCATCGAGGGTCTGGTGGTCCGCGACACCGCCGGCGTCCTGCTCGCGGATCTGCCGCACGTCCGCGTCACGTACCGGCTGCCCAACTTCCTTGCCCGCCGCTTCGTGCTGGCCCGGCTGCAGGTCGAGCGGCCCACGATCCAGTTGATCAAGCACGCGAACGGCCGGATGAACTACGAGGACGTGCTGCGGCTGGGCGGCCCGGGCGGCGGCACGTCGCCCCTGATCGAGTTCCGTAACCTCCGCGTGCGCGAAGGCACGCTCCGCCTGATGGTTCCGTGGTCGCCGCCGCCTCAGCTCAAGACGCAGGCCGAGCGGGACTCCGTCCTCGCCGTCGAGCGGGCCAAGCCGGGTCGCGTGATCGAGTCGGGGCCCGAGGGCTTCCGCCGGGTGATCGAGTTCTCGCCGATCACGACGACGATGGCGCGCATGCGGATCAGCACGCCCGACCACCGCCCCTTCCTGGTGGATCTGGACACGCTCGCCACCCGCGTGAGCGACCCGCAGATCATCCTGCGGGATGCCGCCGGGAGGGTGCGCCTGCGGGGCGACAGCGTGGTGTTCAGTCTCCGGCGGGGCGCCTTGCCGCACACGCGCTTCAGCGGCGGTGGCGCGGTCACCTGGCCGCACGACACCACGCTGTACGACTTCCAGGTCGTCGCCACCGAGGCCAACCTCACCGACCTCCGGTGGATCACACCGGACTTCCCGGAGTTCACCGGGCGGGGGACCGTGGCTGCGCACTCCGAAAGCGGTATGCGGACCGCCTTCGTGGTCACGGACCTCCATCTCGCGCGGGGCTCAACCCGGATCGACGGGCAGCTCACCGCGCTCGACGACCACCGGCGCGGGCTTGGCGTGCGCGATCTCAAGTTGACCCACAAGGATCTCGACCTCGACGAGGTTCGCCCGTTCGTCCCCGACCTCCCCTTCTTCGGGACCCTGTCCGGGTCGACCACGGGCGCAGGGTTTCTCGATGCGCTCGACGTGAAGGTCGATTGGGACTATACCGACGAAGAGGTAGCGGGCCGCCCCGTGACGCACCTCGCCGCGCAGGGCCGAGTGAGCATCACGCGGAATCAGGGCCTCGCGTTTCGGGATCTCGCCGTCAGCGAGTCCGACGTGGATCTCGGCACCGTCCGCCGACTCGCGCCGGCGATCATCGTGCCGGGCCGGCTCCAGGCCACGGGCACGTTGAACGGACCGCTGCGCGACGTGACCTTCGTCGGCAGCGCGCAGCACGAGGACGATGACCGGCCCGTCAGCATGATCGACGGAACGGTGCACCTGGACACTCGCCGCGACACGCTGCGGCTGGGGGCCGACGTGGCGCTCGAGCCGCTGTCGTTCGAGGGCATCCGCCGCGCGTTCCCGGCCATCGTGAGCACGGGCGACCTGACCGGGCGGGTCCGGCTCGACGGGACATTGGCGCGCCTCGCCGTGGACGGGTCGGTGAGCGGCGCGATCGGCACAGTGGACGCCAAAGGCACGATCGCCGTGCTCCCGCCTCGGTGGGAGGCCGACGATCTGCGCCTCGAGTTTCGTCATCTCGATCTCGCCGCCCTCCGCGCGACCGGGCCTCTGACGAGCCTGAACGGGACGCTGGACGTGACCGGCGTAACCGATACCGCCCGGGCGCCCGAGGGCCGGCTCACGCTGACGCTCGGGCCGGGGCGAGTGCGGGAGCTTTCGCTGGATACCCTCGTCGCGCGCGTGGCGGTGCACGACAGCCTGATCACGGTGGATACGCTCGATGGTCGCCTGGCGAAGGTCACCGCGCGCGGGCGCGGCACGCTCGGCTGGAGTCGGCCGCACGACGGCCGGATGGCCTTCGACATCCAGACCGACAGCCTCGGCGTGTTCGACTCGGTGCTGGTTGCGTGGACCGGCCTGGTGCGGGACACCGCGGCCGACTCACGTCCGCTGGGCGGCACCGCGCGCGGGACGCTCACGCTGGGCCGGAGCCTGGACTCGCTGGACATGGCGGGCTCGTTCCAGGGGCGGAATCTGGCCTGGAGCACGCTCCGCGCGCCGGCCGCGATCGGCGCGTTCACGTACGTGGGCGGCCGTCGTCCTGTGGTCACCGCCGCGTTCGGCATCGATTCGCTCGCGATGCGGGAGCGCGTGTTCCGCCGTGTCGGTCTCCAGGCCCGAGGCTTCGCCGACTCGCTCGAGTGGAACGGCGGCGTGGCCATCGGCAACGATGTGCCATCCCGGCTCACGGGCGGCGGGCACTGGTGGCGGCAGGGGGACGCCCGGTTGCTCGCGGTCGAGAGCCTCGACGCCCGGCTGGCGACGGGCCGCTGGCGGCTGACGGCGCCAGCGCTGCTGACCATGTCGGACTCCGCACCGGCCCTCACCCCGCTGGTCTTCGAAGAGACGGACGGGTCCGGCCGGATTACCGCGGCGGGACGGCTGCCCGGCGACGCCTCCGGGTCGCTCTCGCTCGACGGGTTCGGTATCGACCTCCGGGATGTCTACGGGCTCATCCAGCGGGATACCGCGGGCGCATCCGGCGAGATCGGGTTCACGCTCAAGCTCGGCGGCACGGCCCGCGAGCCGAAGGTCGATGGGAGCGCCTGGCTCGAGGATGCCATCTTCGGCGATTTCCACGCCCCGTTCGCCCACACGATCATCAAGTACGACAGCCGGCGCCTCGATGTGCACGCCGGTATCTACCGGACCGGGACGGAAGTACTCGAGGTCAACGCCAACCTGCCGATCGACCTCGGCTTCACGGGCGTCATCCGCCGACAGCTCGACGGGCCGCTCACGGTGCGGGCGCGCGCGGACAGCGCGGACCTGGGGCTGCTGGAGGCCGTGCTGCCGGGCATCAAGGACGTGGAGGGTCAGTTTGTCGCGGAGGCGCAGGTGACGGGAACGTGGGCGCATCCGCAGGTGAGCGGCTTCGCCAACGTGAGCCGGGGCGCGATGACCATCCCCGGCATCGGCGTGCGCTACGCGGCAATTCTTGCCCGGGGCGAACTCCGGGGCGATTCCCTGCTGATTCCGTACGGCCTGGTGACGAGCGGCGGGGGCACGCTGGAAATCACCGGCGGCCTGCGGTTCGACAGCCTCTCGCATCCGCTGCTCAACCTCGACCTCGAGGCCAACCGGTTCCAGGCGCTGAACATTCGCAATTTCCTGAGTCTTACGGCCACGGGGCAGGCGCAGCTTCGAGGGCCGGTGCTCGCGGCCCGTGCCTCGGGCAGCGCGACGGTCAATCAGGGCTTCCTGTACTTCGCCGATCTGATCAACAAGCAGATCATCAATCTCGAAGACCCGACGATCGCGGACCTGGTGGACACGTCGCTCGTCCGCCGGGCGAACCTGGGCGCCGCCTTCCAGAACCGCTTTCTCGACTCGCTCACCGTGGACGCGCTCGCGCTCACGATGGGCCAGGGCTTCTTCCTCCGGTCCACGGAAGCGAACATCCAGCTCGCCGGACAGCTCACCGTGAGCAAGCTCAAACGGGAGTACCGGCCGGTGGGCACGCTGGAGGCCGTGCGCGGGACGTACGCGCTCAAGATCGGGCCGGTCACCCGCGACTTCACCGTGAGCCAGGGGACTGTGCGCTATTTCGGGACGCCCGACCTCAACGCCGAGCTCGACATCACCGCGCAGCACGTCGTGCGGACCGTGCGGACGAACGAGGAGATCCCGGTGGTGGCGCGGATTACCGGAACCCTCTACGCCCCCAAGCTCGCATTGGAAAGCCCGGTGCGCCCGCCGATCCCGGAGACGGACCTCGCCTCGTATCTCATCTTCGGCGCACCCGCGTCCGACGCCATCGCGGCCGGCCAGCAGACCGCCCTCCAGAGCGCGGTCGCCGCGTTCTCCAGCGAGGTCGAGCGCTTCCTCATCTCCGACCTCGGCGTGCCGATCGACTACGTCGAATTTCGGCCGGGCATCGCGACCGCGGGCGGGGCCGCCGTGAGCCGCTTCGCGTTCGGCTGGCGGATCGGGAGCAAGAGCTTCGTCACTCTGAACGCCGGCTTCTGCGGCGGCGCCGCGCAATCGAACTCCTTCGGCGCGGAGAATTTCGGCGCGACCTTCGAGTACCGCTTCAGCCAGGCCTGGCGCTTCCAGACCAGCTTCGAGCCGACCTTCAGCTCGTGCACGGTGGCCGGCTACAACAGCTACCTCAGCACGAACCGGTACCAGATCGGCGCGGACGTGTTCTGGGAGCGGGAATTCTAGCGCGTGGCGACTGCCCTCCTCATCACGAACCCAGCCGCGGCCCGCACTGAGCCGCTGGCGGTGAACGTCGTGCGCGACGCGCTCAGGACCGCGGGCTGGCGCACCGAGCTGGTCGCCACCGGCGGGCCGGGTGATGCGCGGCGCCTGGCGGAATACGGCGTCCAGGAGGGTGTGGACCTCGTCGCCGTGTTCGGCGGCGATGGCACGACGATGCAGGCGGCCGCGGCTCTGGTGGGCACGCCCGTGGCCCTTGGTGTCGTACCGGGCGGCACCGGCAATCTGCTGGCCGGCAATCTTCGGATCCCGGCGTCCCCCGCGCGCGCGGCGCACGTGCTGCTCCGCGGCCGGACGCGCCGCATCGACCTCGGCCGGATGGAGCGACCGAGCGGAACGCATTACTTCGCCGTCGCATGCGGCGCCGGCATGGATGCGCGAGTGATGGCGGGGACGGCGTCCGCGCACAAGCGCCGCTGGGGAATGGCCGCCTACGTGGCCACGACGCTTCGGCTCATCGCGGAGGTGCGGAGCACGCCGCACCATATCACCGTGGACGGCGCCGAGTACGATGCGAATGCGGCGATGGTCCTTGTGGCCAACTGTGGGGAGATCTTTCCGCCGTACGTCCGCCTGGGGGCCGGCATCACACCGGACGACGGCCAACTGGACGTCGTCGTGATGCGGGCCGACAGCGTGACCCAGAGCGTTCGTGCGGTGTGGCAGCTGCTCCGGGCCGCACCGGACCGCCCGATTCCCAAGGGGCTCGTCGCCTACGCGCGCGGGCGCGAGATCACGGTCCGCACGGCAACGCCGGAGCCGGTCCAACTCGACGGGGAGCCGGACGGGGACACGCCGTTCACGGCCACGGTAGTGCCGGGGGCGATCCGGGTCGTAGCCCCTGCCTGAGACGCCGAACAACAACTGCAAACCC
>CAZFKN010000016.1:0-15038 GCA_964519805.1 uncultured Gemmatimonadaceae bacterium | reverse complement strand
GGTGTAAAAAGGAAGGCACCCCCTTGCGAGGCCTATCCGGTGGCCGGGTCGTGGTAGATGGCTGATTCGGTCCTGCTGATCGACGACGATGTCGACGTGCTTCGAAGCATCGGTAACTACTTCGAGCGCTTGGGCTACGAGGTCACCCGGGAGCTGAGCGGGGAAGCCGGGCTCGCCACCTTCGACCGCGTGCGCCCCGACGTCGTGGTCCTCGACCTCCGCCTCCCCGGCATGGACGGCATGGAGGTCCTGGAGCACCTGCGCCAGCGGGACGCTGCCGTCATTCTGCTCACCGGGAACAGCGACATCCCCACCGCGGTGCGCGCGATGCAGCTGGGCGCGGAGAACTTCCTCACGAAACCCGTCGATATGGCGCACCTCGCCGCGGCGACCGCGCGCGTGGCCGACAAGGTCCGCCTCCGGCGCGTGAACGAGACGCTGCTCGGACAGACTGCGACGGGGCCGGGGCTCGACTCGCTCGGCGGCTCCTCCGCGATGCAAGAGTTCGCCCATCAGGTGGCGCTGCTGGCGCAGAGCGAGCGGACCACCGTGCTCCTGAATGGAGAAAGCGGGACCGGGAAGGGCTGGGTCGCGCGGATGATCCACGATCTGAGCCCGCGGGCCAAGGCGGCGTTCGTCGAGGTGAACAGCGCCGGCCTCAATCCGACGTTTCTCGACTCCGAGCTGTTCGGTCACGAAAAGGGTGCGTTCACGGACGCGAAGGACCGCAAGCAAGGACTGTTCGAGATCGCCGACCACGGGACGATCTTCCTCGACGAGATCGGCGACCTGGCGCCCGAGCTCCAGCCCAAGCTTCTGAAGGTGCTCGAGACCAAGACGTTCCGGCGCCTGGGCGGCACGCGCGAGCTAACGGTGGACGTACGCCTGATCGCCGCCACCAACAAGAATCTCCAGGCGGAAGTCGAAGCGGGACGGTTTCGAGAGGACCTCTACTACCGCCTGAGCGTCATGCCGCTGACGCTCCCCGCCGTGCGCGACCGCTCACGCGAGGACCGGCTGGCGCTGATCACGCGTCTCATGACCGACCTGCGGGCCGAGCTGCCCGAGGCCCCGGCCTCGCTGTCCAGCGAGGTGCTCGAGCGGTTGCTGGTCTACCCCTGGCCCGGTAACGTCCGCGAGATGCGCAATGTGCTCGAGCGAGCGATGATCCTCGGCCGCGGGCAGATGGCCATCAGCGTGGAGCACCTGCCGGGCGAGTTCCGCGCCCGGCCCGGGATCGGCGACCGTCGCCACACCCCGCTCAGTCTGGACGATCTCGAGCGCCAGCACATCGAGCGTACGCTGAAGCACCACGGCGGCAATCGCACCCGCGCGGCGCACGAGCTGGGGATCTCGCGCGCCACCCTGATCAACAAGATCAAGCGCTACAGCATCACCGCCTGAGCCTCGCATGACGCAGCGCCACCAGCCCCAGGAGAAGGACGCGATGCGTTGCCGCGCCTGCGGCCGCGAGGAGCGAGCCTCCGAGGGCTACCCCTGCGCGAACTGCGGCACGTTCATCTGTCTCATCTGCACCTTCCGCGGCGTCACCCGCTGTGAGGCCTGCGCCGCGAAGGCCGGACAGGCGCCCTCCTGACCGCCGTCGTCTCCCTCGCCGCCGTCACCCCGCTCCTCGCCGAGCCCAGCCTGCGAGCCGAGCAGGTCTCGCAGCTCGTGCTGGGGGAGACCGCGGTGGTGCTGGAGGCCAAGGTCGAGTGGCGGCGCGTGCGCC
This sequence comes from uncultured Gemmatimonadaceae bacterium, assembly GCA_964519805.1. Taxonomy (GTDB): domain Bacteria; phylum Gemmatimonadota; class Gemmatimonadetes; order Gemmatimonadales; family GWC2-71-9; genus DASQPE01. The sequence continues at coordinate 13,306 of CAZFKN010000016.1, read as the reverse complement.
TGGATCGCGACGGGTACGAAGGCTGGCTCAACCGCGGGTACGTGAGGGAATGGACTCGACGGGAGAGCGAAGCCTGGAACGACCGGGCCCGGGCGTGGAGCGACGGCGCGGAGGTCGCCGTGGCCGGCGGCACGGTGCGGTTGCCGCTCCGCGCCCGCGCCGCGCTCGTCCCCGACGGTATTCTCCTGCCGGACGGCAGGGCGGGCCGGGTGGTGCAGGGCATGCTGCGACGCTTTGCCGAAGTCGTGGCCGAAGCCCGTGCCGGGGCGCCCGAGGAGTGGGCGGCTCGCCATTTCCTTGGGGCGCCGTATCAGTGGGGCGGTATCACGCCGTGGGGCGTGGACTGCTCGGGCCTGGTACAGACGACGTTCGCAGCGCGGGGCATCGCGCTCCCGCGGGACGCGGCGGCGCAGGGAGAGGCCGGCGTCGAGATCGCACCGGCCGCACTCCGGCCGGGCGACCTGCTCTTTTTTCAGAGCGAGTTCGGAGGGGACGTGACCCACGTGGCCATTGCCGCGCGCGGTGAGTCGCTGGTGCACTCCGCGCTTGCCTGTGGCGGCGTGATCCGCGAGTCGTGGCGTCCCGGCACGCGCGCCGCAGGGCTCCGCGACCGTCTGGTGATGGTCCGGCGGGTCGGAGACTAGATGGCCGGGCTCTGCCGATGACTTCTCGTCTGATCCTGTTCGACATCGACGGCACCATCCTTCTGACTGCGGGCGCCGGGCGCCGCGCCATCACCGCGGCGCTCGCGGAGCTGGTGGGCGACCACGCGGCCTTCGAGCGCATCCGCTTCGACGGCAAGACCGATCCCCAGATCGTGACCGAGCTGCTGAACGCGGCAGGAGACGCGGGCCCGGACGACGGATCGCGCATTCAGGCGGTCTGCGACCGCTATGTCAGCCTCCTCGAGCGCGAGCTGGCCGCGACCACCGGCACTCGGCTCATGCCCGGCTTCCCCGAAATTCTGGATCGTCTGGAAGGACACGACGGCGTCGTGCTCGGCTTACTGACGGGCAACCTCGAACGCGGCGCCGCGCTCAAGCTCAGGGCGGCCGGGTTGGATCCGGCCCGTTTCCGCGTCGGCGCCTTCGGCTCCGACGCGGCGCACCGCCCCGATCTCCCGTCGATCGCCGCGCGGCGGGCCAAGCCGTTCTTCTTCGGTCGGGAGCCCGCAGGCGCCGAGGTCGTCATCATCGGAGACACACCGGCGGACGTCGCGTGTGGAGCGGGGATCGGCGCCCGCGCAGTCGCCGTCGCGACGGGGGCCTACTCCGTCGAGCAGCTCGCCGCCTGCGGCGCCCACGCGGTCTTCACCGATCTGGGGGACACCGACCGGGTCCTCGAGGCCATCCTAACCTGACCGCATGGCGGCAGAGCTCGAGCTCAAGGCCATCGTGCCGGATCCGGCCGCGCTTCGCCGGCGCCTCGCGATTGCAGGCGCTCGGCCCGGTTTCCGCGGGCTCATGGAGGACCGGCGCTACGACCGGGACGGGGTGCTCGCCGCGCGGGACGAGGTGCTGAGGATCCGCCGGTTTGTGCACGCCGACGGCCAGGTCGAGGCCGAGCTGACGTGGAAGGGCACCACGCGACGCTCGAGCGACGGCTACAAGCTGCGCGAGGAGCTGAGCTGTCGCCTCGCCGGCGGACCTGATTCGCCCGGCGCTATCCTGGAGGCACTCGGCTACCAGGTGATACAGGCCATCGATCGCTGGGTGGAGATGTTCGAGCTTGGCCAGGCCGTACTCCGAGTGGAATGGTATCCGCGAATGGACGTGCTGCTGGAAGTCGAGGGTTCGCCGGAGGCCATCGAAGACGCCATCGGCGCCACCGGACTGCCGCGCGACGGCTTCACCGCTGAGATGCTGGTGGACTTCGTGCGCCGATACGATGCGCGAGGCGCCCGACCGGCCGTGCTCGCCGTCGCCGGCCTTGGCGGCGATCGGCCTGCCTGGGAGACCGAATGACGGCCGTCCCAGGCTCGGCCACGCTGGTCCCTGAGCTTGGCCCCGCATTGGGCAGGCTCTGCTCCCTGTCCGGCGGCCCGGGGTCGACCTGGGTGCGGTTGGACGACGTCCGACTTCAGGTCGCAACCGAGATATTCGAGCTTGGGGGAGCGGCTCGGGCCTTTGCCGTGGCGGACGATCGGGCCGCCGCCGTCAGCTCACTCAATCGCCAAGCGTGGCTGGTCGAGTGGGAGCGGGCTGTGGCCGAGGTCAGCGACCGAATCGTGCAGGCGGTGAACGCACGGCTGGAAGCGGCCGGGCGTGAGGCACGGCTCCCGCGTCGGCGCCGGCGCCAGCTCGTCCTTTCCGACGGCGATCGCCTCGCCATCTCGGGGCGGTTGGGAGCAGGCGGGGTCGCGTTTCTCCAGTCGCTCGAGGTTCTGGAGCAACTCGTTCCCGCAGTGTCAGCAGGCGGGCCCCGCGGCGATGCCGCCGTCCGGGAGTGGCAGGGGGCCTTGCTGGCTGTAGCCCGCCGCCTCGAGTCCGCGTGGCTCGAGCTGGAATCCGCGGCGCTGCGTGAGGAGGCGCTGTGGAGCCCCGAAATCGGTCGAGTCCGTGCCTGGCGCCGGCCAACCTGGCCCCTCTGGCTAGCGAGCGTCGTCGTCCTGGTGGGTGCGACCTGGCTCGGCCTGATACTGGGTGGCTACTTGCCGGTCCCCCCGTCACTTCGGGGCTTTGTCGAGGCGGTCTGGGAGCGCCTGTAGCGCACATCGGGTAAACCCCTCTTCCAAATCCGACTATAGCGATCTAGTTTTTCGGCAACACAATCGAAATTTGTTGACAATGGTTCTCATCGGCGCCCGTGCCCGAATCCTCGCGACTGCTGCCCTCCTCGTTCAGCAGCCCCAGGCCGCCGGAGACCAGATCCCCGTCGTCCGTCGCATCGCCGCGACTGCCCAGCTCGCCGCTCAGGAATACCGCTCGGGCGTCCAGGACGGCCGGATCGTCGCTAGCGCGGAAGTCGGCGAGGCGCGGTTGTTCCTCGCAGAATCCCGCCGTAGCGCTGGGCTCCTGCCTGCCGACGTCGGCGCCACGGCCATTCGCGGGATCGACTCGCTGGTCGCGATGGTGAATGCCACCGCCGCTCCCGACCTCCTCGACGCCCGGGTGCGGGCGTTCACCTCCGCCCTGTCGACCCGCCTGGGCGTCTCGCTCGACGAGCTGCCCGCCGAAGCGCCGTCGCTCGCGCGGGGCGGGCAGATCTATCGGGAGAGCTGCGCCACCTGTCACGGCGACCTCGGACGCGGTGACGGCCCGATGGCCACGGGGCTCGAGCCGAGGCCCGCCGACCTTGCCGATGCCGCCGCGCTGCGCCATGCCTCACCGCTCGACTTCTATCACCGGGTCACGATCGGTGTGGTCGGTACGGCCATGCCTGCGTTCGAAACCCGCCTCTCAACCGATGACCGCTGGGCCGTGGCCGCGTATGCCACGCTGCTCCGGTTGCCACCGCCCCACGGCGATGTTCCACCCGCCCTCCGAGGCTTCAGTACCACGGGGCGCCTCTCGGACTCGGCCGTGGCGGCCGCGCTCGCGACTGCCGGCCATGGCGACACGTCGGCCGGCGCGATCGCCGCGGTTCGGAGCCTCCAGGAGACCGCCGATGCAGCGGCGACCACGCGGGTGTTCGGCACCGTGCGCTCGCAACTCGATTCAGCGTACGCCCTCGCGCGGACCGGCAAGGGTGAGGCCGCGAGCGCGGCCGGCTTCAACGCTTACATGACGTTCGAGCAGGTAGAGCGGTCGGTTCGCGCCAAGAACCCCGACCTGGCGACGGCGCTCGAGAGCCGGTTCGCGGCATTGCGGACGCGCGCGGCGGGCGGGGCGACCGACGCGGAGCTGGAGAGCATCCGAGCCGGGCTCGCCGCCGACCTCGAGAACGCCGAGCGGGTCCTCGGCGAAACGCTCGCTCCGGCCAACCTGTTCTTCCAGTCGTTCGTGATCCTGGTTCGGGAGGGCCTCGAGGCGATCCTGGTCATCGGCGCGCTGATGGCGTTCCTGACCAAGACCGGCGCCGCCAGCCGGAAGCGCGACATCCATATCGGTGTCGGTGCGGCGGTGGGCGCGAGCCTGCTCACGGCGTTCGCGCTGGAGACCGTGTTCCGGATCACCCCCGCAAGGCGCGAGGCGCTCGAGGGGGTCACGATGCTGGTTGCCACGGTCGTGCTGTTCTACGTCAGCTACTGGCTGCTGTCCAAAATGGAGGTGGCCAAGTGGAACCAGTTCGTCCGTAGCAAGGTGCAGGACGCCGTGACGAGCGGCTCGGCGCTGGCCCTTGCATCGGCCGCGTTTCTCGCGGTGTATCGCGAGGGCTTCGAGACGGTGCTGTTCTACAAGGCGTTGTTCGTCGCCGGCGGCACAGGTGCCTCCACCGGGGCGATCGTCGCCGGAATCGCGCTCGGCTCGGTCGTCATGGTCGGCGTGTACATCGCGATCAACCGGTACGGCGTGCGCCTCCCGCTGAAGCCGTTCTTCGGCATCACCGGCACGTTCCTCTACTACATGGCGTTTGTCTTCGCCGGACGCGGCGTGGCCGAGCTGCAGGAAGGCGGCTTGCTCCCCACGACGATCGTTCCCTGGGGTCCCCGAGTCCCGGCGCTGGGCATCTACCCGACGGTGGAGTCGCTTGCGGCCCAGGGCGCTCTTCTCGCCCTGCTCGTGGTCGCCGTGGTCTGGACGTTCGGCATCGAGCCCCGGCGGCTCCGCGTGACGTCGGTGATGGTCCCGGATGCAACCGCGCCGAGGGACCGTCCGCCGGCGGTTACCGCATCCGGAGGGATTCAGCCGGGTGCGCGGATCGAGCTGCTCCGCTCGCTCGAGCGGATGGAGGCGGACCTGGCCGAGCTTCGAGCCGAGCTCGAGCGGATGCGAAGCCAGCTCAAGCGGCGCGAGTCGGAATCGGCCCGGCGCGGTCTCTGAGACCCTTCGCGACGGATTCGAAACGGCCCGCCCCGGCGGGCCGTAGTCGTTCGGAGGAGGCAACTATGAGCGAGATCGACCGTATCGCCGACGAGCTGGCCCGGGACCAGCAGGGTGAGCCCTGGCACGGACCCTCAGCCCGTCAGGTGCTGGGAGGCGTAGCGGCCTCCGGAGCGGCCGCTCGGCCGATCGCGGGCGGACACAGCATCTGGGAGTTGGTGCTTCACATCATCGCGTGGCGGAATGAGGTGGCCCGGCGAGTGGAGGGCGGCGAGCCGGCGGAGCCTGCTGAAGGCGATTGGCCGAAGGTTGCGGAGACGACGGACGCCGCGTGGGCGCGCACGCAGGCCCGGCTTGAGGACTCGCACCGGCGGCTCGCCGCGGCGCTCGGGAAGCTGTCTGAAGCCAAGCTGGATGACCTGGTCGGTCGTCAGCGGGATCGGTCGGTGGGCTCCGGCGTAACCTACTACGTCACGCTGCACGGGGTGGCCCAACACGATGCCTATCACCTGGGCCAGGTCTCTGTTCTCAAGCGCGCGCTCGGCCTGCTCTAGAAAACGCGAACGGCCCGCCGGCTTCGGCGGACCGTTCGCGTCAAGAGGTGGCAGATCGCCCCCTGAGTTTACGGAGACGGACCTGTGTGCCCGCTCCACCCTTCTTCGACCTGCCACTTTCCCGAGGAGCCTGCGGCTCCGCAATCCCCTCTATTGGCAAGTCGAATGCCAACCGAAACGAAACACCAAGCTCCTGTCTCTCCTTCGCTTAGGCTCCGGCCATCCACCGCCGATCTGTCGAAGTCTTCGACGCTTTTCGGCGCCTGTTACTCAACTCTCTGCGCGGCATTCGGTTGCGCAGCCGCCAAAGATTTGGGCGGTGCCGGCTCGTCTTCCACAGTGAGGTGCGCACCGGGCGGAAGCGCGGGGCCGTCCTTCCAGCGCGCGAGTAGCACCAACCCGATGATTACCAGCAGCGCACTCGTGAGCTGCGCCAACGTGAACGGGCCGATGAACCGGTCGTCTTTGGCGCGAACGATCTCCACCAGGAACCGCTCCACCCCGGCGAAGACCAGGTAGAGTCCGAACAGCCAGCCGGTCCCGGTCGCGCGCGTACGGAGACGCCAGAGAATCGCGAAGGCCACCAGCATCGTCGCCACTTCGTACAGCTGGGTGGGATGAACGGCGAGCACCGTCTGCGGGTCGACGCCGGGTGGGATCGGGACGCCGAACTGATGCTGCAGGTTGGCGGCCGTCGAGGGCGGCAGACCGTGCGGAAACCTCACGCCCCAGGGCAGCGTCGTCGGCCGGCCGTAGTCGTCGTTCACGAGAAAGCAACCGACCCGTCCGAGGGCGTAGGCAGCGGCGAGCGCCGGCGCACCGAGCTGCATGGTCCAGCGGGTCGGGACCTTGAGCCGTAGGCCGTTCGCGAGCACGGCGATCACGCCGCCGATGAACCCGCCGTACCAGACCAGGCCGCCCCGCGAGAACAGCGCGCCGGGGTCGCGGAACAGGACCACGTACCAGAGCTTGGCCCCGATGATTCCGCCGATCACGGCCGCCGCGATCATGTCCCCGGAGTAGTCCTCCCGAAATCCGCGACGGCGCAGCTCCAGCGTCACCAGCCAGCCGCCCATCAGGAACGCGACCATCATCATGATCCCGTAGCCCGTGAGCTCGAAGCCTGCGATCCTGATCACAAGGGGCTCAATGGTCATGCCGGAGTCCGATCGGGTGCTGTCGCCGGGCGCAACCCGGGGATGGGAAGGTCGTCACGGGGTTCGAGGTCCCATCCGCTTCGTTCCCCGTGCGCGAGGCGCCACGCGCCCGCCGCGGCGATCATCGCCGCGTTGTCGGTGTTGAGTCGGGGGGAAGCTACGCTCAGGCGCGCCGTGCCCGCCAGGCGCTCCCGCAAGCGCTCCACCAGCCCCCGGTTGCAAGCCACGCCGCCACCGACCATCGCCGTCGTATAGCCGAGCGCCTCGACGGCGTGGGCGGTCTTGGCGACCAGGACGTCGAGCGCGGCGTCCTGAAAGCCCCGGGCGATATCGGCCCGATCGCGCGCCAGGTCGTCGCTCGCCTGTACGGCGCGCAGCACCGCGGTCTTGAGACCGCTGAACGAGAAGGCGTAGGGCTCGTCGCCCCGCGTCAGCTCCCCGAGCAGGGGCCGCGGAAACCGGTAGCGGTCCGCGCGTCCCTCGCGCGCGAGACGTTCGAGCGCGGCGCCGCCGGGGTACCCGAGGCCGAGCAGCGTGGCGACCTTGTCGAAGGCCTCTCCGGCGGCGTCGTCGAGCGTCCGGCCCAGCAGGCGATAGTCCCCCCACGCAGGCACGTCGAGCAGCATCGTGTGGCCGCCGCTCACGAGGAGTCCAACGAACGGGGGGGCAAGCTCGGGATCCTCCAGCGTCGGGGCGAACAGGTGCCCTTCCAGATGGTTCACGCCCAGGAACGGACGGTCCATGCTCCAGGCGAGCGCCTTGCCATACATGACTCCCACCAGCAGCGCGCCCACAAGGCCCGGTCCCGCCGTGACGACGACGCCGTCGATCCGGGCCAGGTCGAGGCCGGCGTCGGCGAGGGCCTGATCCACGACCGCGACGATCGTGCGCACGTGGGCTCGGCTAGCCAGCTCCGGGACTACTCCGCCGAACACGCGGTGCACGTCCTGCGAGAGGATGACGAGGGACGCGAGCGACTGCCGGCTCCCGTCTGCCACCAGGACCGCCGCGGAGGTCTCGTCGCACGAGGTCTCGATGCCGAGGATCCGGTCAGCCACGCGCCCCCCGGCGGGCAAGGGTGACGCTGTCCGGCGATGCTTTGCCCGAGAGTCCCGGCGGCAGGATGACGCGCAGTCCGACTCGGCCGGGCGCCGCTCCGGGCGCGAGCGGTCCGAGCGTGACGGCCACACTGTCGGCGGTGAGCGTCGCCAGGCGGGCGCGCGGCCCACGGACCCGTATGGTGACCGTGTCCCGGTCCGGCCGATAGCGCAGCGCGCTCGGAACCTGGACCGGCACGGGCCAGAGGGTCCGCTCGCCCATGGCCTGAACGTTCAGGCTGACGGTGACGCGAGGCGGGAAGACGCGCACGGGGCCGAACCCGCTCGTGTCCACCATCAGGCGCTCCTCGGTCGGCCCATTGGCGCGGGCCAGCTCGAGCGGAGCCGTGAGCGCGGAATCGATCGTCGAAACGCGGTCGCTCGGGCCCGCGATGCGCACCTCGCCGGGCATCACCGCCACGCCGCCGACGACCTCGAAACCCGACTGGGACTGGACCCGCACGACGGGATGTACCGGCACCATGCGCTGCGCTAGCGGATCGAGCTCCACGGCGACCTGCCGCGGCTCGACATCCTGGACCCGGACGCTCGAGTTACCGGGGAAGACCACGTCACCCGGATCGATCGTGAGGCTCACGCTGTCGGCGGAGAGGCTGTCGGGGAGGATGCGGGTGAGCACGAGGTTGTCGCGGGAGAGCCGGATCAGGTCGCCGCGGGGGCCGACGACGGTGGCGCGGATCAGACCGGGGTCCCGCACGATGGAGCGGCCGCTGGGCGGTTGAACCTTGAGCTCCACGCTCAGCAACCCGCTCGCCGGTTCTTCGCTCGACGCCACGAGCCAGAGGAGCACCGACAGCGCCAGCGAGGTCAGCTTGAGCGGCCAGTCGGCGGTGAGCGCCGCCCGGAGCGTCACGTCAGCTCCCGGTTCCGCCCTCGGCGAGCAGGCGCTCGACCAGGGCCCGGTTCACGGGCGAGCTCCAGTCGTGCGCGCCGATGACCCGCTTCACGATCGTGCCCTCCCGGTCCAGCAGGAAGCTCTCCGGAACGCCGGTGGTCTGATAGGTCTCCTGAATCCGGGTCGAGCGATCCTGCAGGATGTCGAACGTGAGGTGCAGCCCCTGGGCGAAGTTGCGGACGTCGGTGGGATCGCCCTCGTCGATGCTCACCGCGGCGATGCGGAACCCCCGGCCGGCGAGGGAATCGTAAAGGCGCTGCATCGCGGGCATTTCGGCCTGGCAGGGCTGGCACCACGTGGCCCAGATGTTCACCAGCGTGACGTGGCCTTTGTAGAGGCTCCTGAGCGACACGGTGTCGTTGCTGGCGAGATCGACCACCCGGAACTCGGGCGCACGCGCGCCCACGGCGACCTGCGCCCGGTCGGGCCCGTACTTCGCGAGCGCCATTGCCCCGATCCCGAGCCCCGCCACGATCGACGTGACCGCCACCCATTGCCTCGACATACGCGCTAGACCCGCACCGCGCACCGGCGCCGGAGGGCGCCGACCGCGTCGGACGTCGCCGTGGCGCCGAACACTGCCGTGCCCGCCACGAACGTATCCGCCCCGGCCTCCCACGCGATTCCGATGTTGTCCACGGTAATTCCTCCATCCACCTCGAGGGCCGCGCGGCTCCCATGCTTGTCGAGCAGCGCCCGGCACCGCCGGATCTTCTCGGTGGAGGCTGGAATATAGGCCTGGCCACCGAAGCCCGGGTTCACCGTCATGAGAAGCACGAGATCGAGGTCGTCCAGCACCTCTTCCGCCAGCGAGAGCGGGCTGGCCGGGTTGAGCGCCAGACCGGCCTGCATGCCGCGCTCCCGCACCGCTGCGAGATGGCGTTGAGCGTGGACCGTCGCCTCGGCGTGAAACGTGAAATGCGTGGCACCCGCGTCGGCGAAGCGCGCGATGTAGCGTTCGGGATGCTCCACCATCAGGTGCACGTCGAGGGGGAGGTCCGTAAGCCGCCGCAGGGCGGAGATGACCGGTGCGCCGAACGTGAGGTTCGGCACGAAATGGCCGTCCATCACGTCCACGTGGATCCAGTCCGCGCCGCCCGCCTCGACGGCGGCGATCTCTTCCCTCAGGCGGGCGAGGTCGGCGCTGAGCACGCTCGGGGCGATCCGCACGCTCACCGCTTTGCTCCGGTCGAGAACGGCCGCTGGATGATGCGGGCCGCCTGCGAGGGCCGCACCTTGGGCTGTCCGCTCACGACCAGGTCCACCGGAGTGCCCGGCTCCCGCCCAACGCCCGCGGCCGGTCTTGTCGCGATCACGACATTGGGCTCCGGGTCTGACGCGACCGTGTCCACGCTGCCGGGCTTGAGTCCGGCCGCGGCCAGCACCTTGACCGCGAACGGCACGGGCAGTCCGACGATGTCGGGTACCGGCACCTGCTGCGTTCCCGCGCTCGGCGCCAGGGTTACGACCGTATTCTGCGAGAGAATGGTCCCGGGCGGCGGGTCTTGCCAGACGATCGCGCCACGCGGGATCGTCGGATGGGTCCGCTCGTCCTCGAACTTCACCCGGAACCCCAGCTCGCCGAGCTTACGCTGCGCCTCCCCCGCGGGCAGCTCGAGCACCCGCGGCAGCGCGTGATCCGACGTGAGCAGCGGCACGGGCGAGAGCCACGCGGTGGCCAGGACATACCCTATTCCAAACGTAGCGAGCACGATCGCTCCGTCGCGCAGCAGGCGCCGGCCGAACACCGTGGAGACGAAAGGCGGGTTGCCCGTCTTCGAGCGCGGTGCCGCCGTCGTCGGGGGCTCGACGGGCTCCACCGTTCGCGCGGCCCAGGGGACCTGCCGCCGGAATCTCACCCGACCCGCCTCAGGCGGGCGGCGTAAGCGCCGTCCATCCGATCGCGCTGGGGCAGCGTCATCAGGTCTCCCTTCTCCGTGAGCAGCGGCAGCGGCAGATCGTCCGGCGGGTCCCGCCGGAATCCCGCGTGCGTGCGGAGGAACCGCTCGACCTGCAGCTCGTTCTCTTCGGGCTCGAGCGAGCAGGTTGCGTACACGAGCCACCCGCCTGGCCGGACCACAGCCGCGGCGGCGGCGAGCAGCTCCCCCTGGCGCTCCGCCAGGGCCACCAGCGCGTCGGGGGTCACCCGCCAGCGGGCATCGGGGTGCCGCGCGAAGGTGCCGGTGCCGAGGCACGGAGCATCGAGCAGCACGGCGTCGGTGTCCTCGACCGGGGCGTGGCGCGCATCGGCCACCACCAGCAGCTCCCGACCCGTGCCGGCCCGGCGAAGATTCTCCCGGAGCCGAGTGACCCGCGGGCGGCTCAGGTCCGCCGCCAGCACCCGCACACCGGTTCGCGCGAGGCCGATCGTCTTGCCGCCGGGAGCGGCACACGCATCGTAGACCAGACCCGCCGGGGGCATCCCGGCGAACCACCCCACCAAGGACTGCGCCGGGTCCTGCACCATAAAATCGCCGTCGGCGTAACCCGGCAGACGATCCGGCCGCGAGGCTTTCACGGCGAGACCCGCGCCCCACGGCGCCGGTGTCACCCGCATCCCGGCCGCCACCAGGCGCCGAGTGATCGCCTCGCCCGAGGCGCGGGCGGGCTGGAGGACCAGGGCCGGCTTCTCGTTGTTCCAGCGGAGCAGCCGATCGGTGTTCTCCGGCCCGAACCGGTCGAGCCAACGGCGCACCAGCCACTCGGGGTGCGAGTGCCGGGCCGCGAGGTCGAGCGGCCCGAAGCCTCTCCGCTTTCTCGGCGCCTGCCGGCTCAGCCGGCGCAGCAGGGCATTCACGAACCCGCCGGCTCGGACGCCCCCCGCTTCCCGCGCAAGGGACACGCTCGTGCTCACGGCGGCGTGGGGCGGCACTCGATCGAGCGACGTCAGTTGATATGCCCCGAGCCGCAGGATGTTCTGGAGCGTCGGCGGCACGGCGGCCCACCCGCGCGTGGCCAGCGGCTCGAGCCGCTCGTCGAGAGTCCCGCGCTGGCGCAGGACGCCGGCAGCCAGCTCGTGAGCCAGCCGGCGGTCGGGGTCGCCCAACGGCCCGAGGGCCTGGTCGAGGGCGGCCTCGAACGGCCGACCCGCGCGCACCTGCTCGAGAATGGCCAGCGCCGCGCGCCGGGATGCGAGACCGGTCTCAGTCCGCGTCGCGGCCACGGTTGAGCATCACTCCAGCAGACCCTTCGTCGGGCTCGACGGCACGGCCACCTCGCGGCGCGGCATGCGGCCGGCCAGGAAAGCCGCGCGTCCGGCCTCGACCGCGCGGCGCATCGCCCAGGCCATCGTCACCGGGTCGCGGGCCTCGGCCAGCGCGGTGTTCATCAGGATGCCGTCAACGCCCTGCTCCATCGTCACGCACGCGTCGGAAGCCGTGCCGACGCCCGCGTCCACGATCACCGGTACCGCGAGCCGCCGCTTGATTGTGCGGATGGAGTACGGATTGAGGAGGCCGAGCCCGCTGCCGATCGGCGACGCGAGGGGCATTACTGCTGCGCAGCCCGCCTCTTCCAGGCGGAGCGCCATGATCAGGTCATCGTTGCTGTAGGCGAGGACCTTGAAGCCGTCGGCGACGAGCTCGCGCGCCGCTGCCAGGAGGCCTTCGGTGTCCGGCAGCAGGGTCTCGCGATCGCCGATCACCTCCAGCTTGACGAACTCGTTGAACCCTGCCTCGCGGGCCAGGCGCGCATACCGGATCGCGTCCTCGGCGGTGTAACAGCCGGCCGTGTTCGCGAGCAGGAAGTACTGATGCGCGGGCAGATGGTGCAGGATGCTCTCGTCCTTGGAGCGGTCGAGGTCCACGCGACGAACGGCGACGGTGACGATCTCCGCGCCCGACGCCTCGAGGGCGCGGGCCATGGCGTCGTTCGAGCGGTACTTGCCCGTCCCGACCATGAGGCGGGACCGGAACGCCCGGCCACCGATCTCGAGCGGCGTGTCGAGGGCGGATTCGGTCGCCGACAAGGTCCCGGTCACGGCTCAGCCTCCACCCACGAAATGGACCAGCTCCACGGAGTCCCCGGTGGCGAGCGTGGTTTCGCCGAGCACGGGCCGCCGCACGATGCGCCGGTTGTGCTCGACCACGACCGTGCGCGGATCGAGGCCGAGGCCGCGCAGGAGATCGTCGAGCGTGGCGGGACCGACGATGTCGCGGGACTGGCCGTTGACCGTAATGGAAAGAGATGCCATGCGGGGAAAGATAAGGGGGAGAAGCTAGTAGCCGTTAGCCGTTAGCCACCAGCTCCAAGAACTCCATCGCCGCCTGCGCTACATCCCGCCCGTCCCACAGGGCGCGAATCGCCGCCACACCGTAGGCGCCGGCCTCGATCAGCTCCGGCACCCGCTCACGCGTCACGCCGCCGATCGCGATCACCGGGAGGCCGTGCGCCGCGCAGGCGCGGATGAGCGCGGGTCCGGCGCCGGCACGCAAGGGGTGGGTCGGAGTCGGGTAGATCGGGCCGGCCAGGACGAAATCGGCGCCCTCGGCTTTCGCTGCGCCCGCTTCGTCGGCCGAGTGTACCGAGCGGCCGATCCACCCGCGCGGCAGCGCGCGGCGCGCGTCGGCGGGAGCGAGGTCGCCCGCCGCGAGCTGCACGCCGTGGGCGCCCACCGCAGCCGCGATGTCGGGGTGGGCGCTCACGATGACCGCCGCCTCGG
>CAZFKN010000015.1:37299-39351 GCA_964519805.1 uncultured Gemmatimonadaceae bacterium | reverse complement strand
GGCTCGAGCGCCTCGATCACCGACGCCGTGTGGACCGCCACGGGCGGGACCGTGTCCGCGAGCGGGCTCTATACCGCCGGAGGCACAGCGGGCAGCTTCGCGGTCCGGGTGACGGCGAGCGCCGGTGCGTTGAGCGCCAGCGCCGGCATCACGGTGGTGACGCCGGCGCCACCGCCACCGCCGCCGCCTACCGGCGGGGGAAACGAGCCGGCAGGGTTCAACCGCATCGCGGAGATCTCGTTCTCCGCGATGCCGACCGGGTCGCTCTGGTCGTGCTCGGGGCCCGGGGTGCTGGCGGGCTGCTGGTTTTCCACCGCCGCGCACGCCTCGATTCAGCAGGATGCCACCGCGCCCAAGAGTCCGAGCGGGGTTTATCAGTACGAGTGGCCGGCTGGCATACCGGTGGGGTCCAGCGACGGCATCCTCGGCATCTGGTCGAGCCCGAGCCGGGATCAGTACTCCCAAGTGTATGAAACCGGCTGGTTCAAAATTCCGAGCCCGAACCTGGAGCTTCCACAGACCGTCGGCGGGATGAAGCTGCTGGGATTCTGGAGCGTGGGTCAGGCGGCGCTGTTAGGCCAGACCGGAAACCAGATCGCCGGGTTCATCAACGGCAGTGGAATCCAGTCGTCCTTCACGCTCGACATACGCCAGCAGAACCAGGTGGCTCGAGCCATGTCGCAGAACGTGAGCGGCGGCGCCTTGATACGGGCCGGCGTGTGGACGCGCTACGAGATCCTGATGACGATCAACGACATCGGCGTGGCCAACGGCACCCTCAAGGTTTGGATCAACGGAACGCAGACGCACCACTACACCAACGTGGTCTGGCGAACGTCAAGTGCACCGTCCCTCTTCTTCGGGCGACTGTGGGATCCGACGTGGGGCGGTAATGGTAACGTGCCCAACAAGACCCGGAACGACTTCATGTGGATCGATCACGTGTACATCTCCGCGGCACGCTGACCATCGATTGATGTTCACGGTCGGCCGCCGGGGGCTTCCTCCGGCGGCCGAGTCGTGTCGTGCACTCTCGGAGTTTGCCGGTTACTACGGCAGTTGGTCAGGTTACCGTCGACAAATTGTACAGCAGGAAGTGCTAGTGAAGACCGTTGAGAAAACTCGTAATGGAAAGATAAGTAGGATCTTACGCAACAAGAATCGATCCGAGGCCTGCTAGTGGACCGAACCTTGCTTAGCCACACTGCAAACTGCCAAACAGCGCTAGGGACGGCGCACCCAGTTCAATACGCTGCTCAGAGCAAAACCGTCGAAAGGCGGTGGCGCAGAGTCACGGGGCTACAGCGATCCGATCGCCAAGCCAGCCGGGCCGCCAGCGAAGTTGTGCCTTCGGGCACACCGAGCTGGCGGCCCTTTTTTTGGCTCCCGAGTCGGAGGTCTCCGCATGACGTTCACCCACAAGCTCGCTCGCCGCCTTGCCATCCTGCGAGCGCTCGCGCCACATTGCGCCATGGGCCTTGCCTTGGCTCTCCTCGTCGCCTGTTCCGCAGGCGTTCCCACAGGCACCGACACAGGCCTCACCAACGACGACGCCCCGCTGGTTGTGAATCCGCGGTCGCTGGTTCTCGAGGCTAATCAGGTTTCTGTCTTCAAGGCATACGCGAGCGGCGTGCCAGGCGACAGCCTCGTCACCTCTATCGAATGGACCGCTACCGGTGGCTCGATCGGGCTCGACGGGACGTATTCCTCGCCTTCGACTGGCAACTACAGCATCGTAGGAAAGCGTCATAGTCCGAAGCGGACCACGTCCGATACCGCCGTGGTTACGGTCGTGCCCCCGCAGCCCACCATCACTGCGGTGATCGTCGCGCCTGCATCGGCGACCGTTGCGGCGGGCAAACAGCAGACCTTCAACGCGGTCGGCAAGCTCTCCGACAGCTCGACCGCGGCGATCGGCGTCACGTGGACGGCAACCGGCGGCTTCATTGATGCCGGCGGCGTGTTCACGGCGGGATCAAACGCCGGGACCTTCCGGATCATTGCGAAGGCGGCGTCGGCGAACGTTGCCGATACGGTGCCGGTTGTTGTCAC
>CAZFKN010000015.1:0-37199 GCA_964519805.1 uncultured Gemmatimonadaceae bacterium | reverse complement strand
AGCAACGGGTGGAGCGGCTTGTACCTCTCGTTCACCGTGCAGCTGTCTAGCAATTGGGTGAGTCACTCCAGCGGCGTGAATAAGGTCGTCATCGCGAACATCGATAACCAGCCGATGTTCGTGGCCTCCGCGACGAATGGCGCCACCTGGGAGATGCGGTTGCAGGACCTCGAGGCCGACCCCAAGGGTGGCGCACGGAATCTCGGACCGAACCTCGCGGGCGGCGCCGTGACGAAGGGTCTTTGGCAACAGGTCGAGGTGCAGCTGGTGGCAAATACGCCGGGCCAGGCCAACGGCATCGTTCGCGTGTGGCTCACTAACTTCGGCTCGGACGGGAACGTGGTGAACGGGCCGACGAAGGTCACCGAATACACGAACGTGGGTTGGGTTGGCAGTGGCCACTCTACCTCGTGGAACAAGGCGTCGTGGAACCCGATCTGGGGCGGGGTTGGCGGTCCGAACGTCCCCGTCCAGCAATACATGTGGATGGATCAGCTCGCAGTCGGGGGGCACTAGCCGACCGGTACCCGGATGACGTGGCAGCCCTCGCGCCGATAAACAGAGAGCGTGGGAGCCGGAAGGCCCAGCAAGAGGGTGCCTTCCGGCTCTTACTCGTCGTCGGGACGCCTACACCTCGCGGTACGAGATCAGGCGGACGGTCTCGAGAAAGTCCCCGAAACTCTTTCCCAGCAACAGTCCGGTCTCTGTGTCCGCGTGGCCCAAGGGGGCGGGCAGTTGTGCGCCAGGGTGACACATCAGCTCGACTGGCCCCCGCAAGTGCCGCCCGCCGCTTGACACATGCTTGAAGTAGGGTTTGAGGTCGGCGAAGTAGCGAACGGTCCTCATGCCCGCGACTC
Source organism: uncultured Gemmatimonadaceae bacterium (assembly GCA_964519805.1). Taxonomy (GTDB): domain Bacteria; phylum Gemmatimonadota; class Gemmatimonadetes; order Gemmatimonadales; family GWC2-71-9; genus DASQPE01. The sequence continues at coordinate 36,342 of CAZFKN010000015.1, read as the reverse complement.
GCAAATAGGAGTTATACGACGTCTTGTATAGCCATTTGAGCATGCTCTTGCGATAGAAGGCGTTTCGAGTCAGGCGCACGCGGGCGATGCCGAATTCCTTGGCGACTCGGAGCGCAACGCGGGCGTAGGGAAAGCCGTTGATGATATGCTGGTGGGAGTCGATGTGACTCGGCTCAATCCCCGCACTCACCACTCGAAGGATCTGCGCTCTGAACTCGGCCTCAACAGCCTCGAGCACCTCCCGCGGTGCGAGCAGGCGCCGCTCGCGAACGGCCATCGCACCGTCGTAGACCCGCTGCATCGCCTCGGAAAGCGGTGGCCCGAACGTCAGATTGAGGTGCACACCCACACGATCAGCGAACCCGTGGCGCTTGGCTAGCGCGCACGCGCCCTCAAAATCCGGCGCGTTGGCGATGACCGTGGTAGACGTGATCCGCCCGGCCTCGAAGCAAGCAACGATATCCTGCGATACCCGCGGTGAGATACCGAAGTCGTCCGCGTTTATGACCGCCGCTACCTGAGCACCCGCGAGCCGCATGGGAGACAGGATTGAAGCGTCAGCGCGGGCTTGTGACTTCGTCCTGCGCCATGCGGACCTCGAGGTAATCCAAAGGCACTATCTCTTCCGTGAGGTCCCTCCGGTAAATCTCCAATTCCCCCTCGTTTGGCTGACGCCCGAACGCCAGGTCGGTGAAGACCTGGCCGGCCTGCTCGTTGCGCTCCGTCCTCCGGTATTCTGCCTCGAATGACGAACAACCCCGCCGTCGGTAGCGTTCCATCAAGGAAAGCAGCATGGCGTGCTCGACATGCTTGCTTTGGACCCGGCATGACATCGCAAGATCCACCATGCGCACGGTGGAGCTTCTGCGGCTCAGCAGCGCGAACCCCACGATGCCGTAGTCACCGAAGCGATCGACGACCTGGAGTGCGTAGCCGTCGCAGTCGGGCTTTTCGAGAACCGCCTCCAGCTCAGCCCGGCTGTATCTGGTCCCAGAGAAATTCATCTGGTTCGTTCGCTGAATCAGCTCGTGTAAGCGGTCGAGCTCCACCTTCGCAGGGGGGCGGATATCAAGGACGATGCGTGAATCTCGCAGAAACTCGAGATAGTCCCCGTTGAACCCCGAGAGCTCTTCCTGCCGCCTCATCTCGGTCCGATAGAACAGGCGGCGCTGGCGCGCTTCACCGCTGGTACTGCCCGCAAACCGGGGGTCCTTCAGCATGGTGGGAATGAGGGTATCCGGCAGGGCCAACGCCGAGCTTGCGTTGGCCGCGACTTCCCCCCGCTCAAACGGCTGGTCATCCACCAGCGCGAGCGTGTCCAACCCGATATTGAGCTGCTCCGCGATCGCGCGGAGGCTGCCTGATTTTGGGCCCCACCCGATTTGCGGAAAGAGGAGGTACTCAGCCAAGCCGTAGGCCTCAAGCAGGCTCCACGCCTCGTCATGGTTGTTCTTGCTCGCGACGCTCTGCAGGATGCCTCGTTCGTCCAGCGCGCGAACGATCTCGAGCATACCCTCACGCAGTTTCGGAGGCGTTGCGCCAGATTCGACCAGCACGCCGTCCCAAACCGTGTTGTCGAGGTCCCAGACCACGCACTTGATCTTCTTCGAAGCCGGCTTCGTAGCAGACTCGATCCGACCGTCGTTGAGGCCTTGGGTAACCGGGCCGGAGATACCTGAGACAAAGTCCGCGGCGAGGAAATACAAGAGGCGGGGCTCCACGTTCCCGAGCAGTAGCGACATCTCGAACGGCTGTTCCAGGTCGACCCGCTCTCCGATGCGGGAGACCGGAACCCAGCGCTCGGTAAAGCCGGGAGCGAGATCGAACCGTTCGTGGAACGAGATCGATTGCGGTCCCCGGGTCTCCGGAGCAACCACCATCCGCAGCGTGAGGGTTTCCTGATGCGGGTTGATCACCTGCAGCAGAAACCCGTCCGCCTTGGGGCCACTCCGTCGCTGGAGCGCGCGGACGAGCTGCTTACGATAGTGGTAAAAGCCGCGAGTGAGAGTCCGCTTGGGAAGCACCGGAGCCAACAAGGCGCTCAGGCCTCTTACGACGGCGCCCATCGCGCGGTTCAGGCGGTCGAAGGCCCGGTATACGGCCAGCGGGACCGTGCGAATGTTGCCTTTGGTCCAGATATGCGATATGACGCGAAAGTCGACTTCGACGGCGTACGGCAGCCAAGTGCGCAGCTCGTCGTTCCGCGAGATGCCGAATGTGAACCGTCGACACTTGCCATCGGCTCGAGCGCGATAGAGATCGCAGGTCGCGTAACAATGCGGTACGGCGCACTCGACGCAGTGCTCGCTCCACGCCAGCAGGGAGAGCCGTTTGGCCGAGCTCATCAACGCCGGTGACTCTCGGACCTTGAGCTCGGGTTGGTCAAGGAAGAATCGTTCGCGCTCGCGGCGATCAGCCGCCTCCAACTCGTACATGCCGTCTCCGACCAGGAACGAGCGAGGGAGGGGAAGGCTCAAGCTGCACCTGATCAATAGTTTGGCCCAATCCCTAAGACGCCCAGAACCCGCAAACTACGCGCCACTGACGCCTCAATCAACCTGCATGGCATGAGGCTCTACCCGGTGTTTGCGCGCGATTGCACCTTTCAAACGGCATGCCGGAAAAGGACTTGGCCAACCGGTCCCCGCACACGAGAGGCCGTCGGCGTCCCTGCCGCAAGAGCGGCGGCCCCTTCATCCGGCTACCTTGGGAGGCGCGGAGTCCAGTCAGCCAGAGACTTTTGGAAGACTCGCCATTGATAGCTCATGTCCTCCCCTCGCTGCTGCTGGCGCCCCTGGCTGTTTGGGGGTTGTTGCCCGCATTGAGCGACCTTTGGTCGCTCCTCAAGCTCGGGCGTTCGCGCCCGGAATCGCCCGATCCCGCGCACCCACATCATCCCCGTCTGCTGCTGTTGGTTCCTGCCCACAACGAGGCGGGTTTGATCCGGCGATGTGTCGAGTCGCTCGGCGCCCAGCGCCACCCGCCCGGCGCGGTGTCAATCGTCGTGCTGGCAGACAACTGCGCGGACGAGACAGCCGAACTAGCCGAGACAGCCGGAGCCACCGTTCTTCGGCGGGTGGATCCGCGAAGGCGGGGGAAGGGCTATGCAATTGGTTGGGCCCTTGAGCGAATTGATTGGGCTAGCTACGACGCCGTCGTCATTCTCGATGCGGATACGACAATCGATGCCGATTACTACGATAGCTTGGTCGAAGCGATGCCGCTCCGCAGCAAGGCAGTGCAATGCTACGATGGCTTAAGCAATGAAGGGGAGAACTGGCTTACCCTGCTCGCCGGTATGATCACTCGAAACCGATACGATCTGGCCCTCCCCCTCAAGCAAGCTGCGGGACTACGGGTCCCGCTCACAGGCGACGGAACGCTCCTTGGAAGCGAGATACTTCAGCGCCACGGCTGGCGGTCCGATAGCCTGACAGAGGGATGGGATCTGTACGCGAGGCTCACGTTGGCAGACGAACGGATCGAGCTTGCGCAGGCGGCGCGCATCTACGCGCAGGAGGCGCGGTCGCTAGAACAAGCCGGGTCGCAACGAGCTCGATGGACCAGCGGGCGGGCCAGCGTCCTTCGAGAAAACTGGAAAGCGATCCTCGCCTCGAGATCGGTCTCGCTGCACCAGAAGCTCGATCTCTTCGCCGAGCTTTCGTCACCTGGGCCAGTGCTTCAAATCACGACAGCCCTGTTCGGCCTCCTTGTAGCAACGGGATTCACGAGCGGATGGGCGAGGTTGCTGTTGGTGAGCGCCTTCACCGTTCCTTTGGTCCATCAAGGAACGCTTACGCTCATCTCGCTCGGCCACCACCCGCGGCCATTGGCGGTTGTGACCGCCGCCCTGCGCCTACCGTTCTACGCCGTCTGGCGGCTCGCCATCGCCGGCCGCCTCGTGCTGAGCGGTCGGCCCAAGGAATGGGCCCGGACCGCCCGACACGAAGAAGAGCCAAGCCCCTAGTCGCGTTGTCCGGCAACCTGCGCATTCAGCCGGCATATCCCGCGGGTATCGTAGGCCGGCACGGCAAACATGCGGGCCGGATTGATCGCCGGCCGCCCGGGTCGGAGCAACCTCTGTAGCGCTACCGCTGCCCAGGAAAGCGGCACCAACACCGGGCGTGGCAGCCAGACCACGCTCAGGCCGGGGTTGGTCCGCCGGAGCCGTGCCAGCAGGTCGAGCTTGGTAGGCAGCTCGGGAGCGACGAGGTTGAGGACCTCCGGCCCCTGGTCGAAATGATCCGAGATCCAGCCCAGCACGGCTCCTGCGAACTTCACGTCCGCGATGCCCAGCCGGTCTCGCGGCGACCCGACGGCCACGAACACGTTCCCGACTCGCTTCCCGAGCCTACCCGGCGGCTCGAACTCCGTATAGTCCACGAGCGCACCAGGCCTCACAATCTTGACCGTCACGCCGAGCTCCGGACCAAGTCTACGGGCAAGCCGCTCCGATTCGACCTTCCCCCACACATACGGCCCTGCCTCGCGCCCGTCCGTCCGGAGCGGACTGTCGTCCGTGATCGATCCGCCGCCCCGTGCGACGGCGAGGACCGCGAGGCTACTCACGTGAATGACCCGGGTGACGCCGGCGGCCGCGGCGGCCCGTAGCAGGTGCTCCGTCGCGTCCAGCGAGTTCCGCTGGTGCTCGGCCCATGAGCCGGCCGTCTCGGCCGCAGTGTGAATTACGGTGTCCGTTTCTTGAAGCAACCCGCGGTCCAACGGCTCACCCAGGTCCGCCACGAGGTATTCCGCGCCGGCGACCCGCTCCCAAGACGCCGGCTCGCGGCGAGCCAGCACCCGCACACCCTTGCCCCGATCGACCAACGCGTGAACCAGGGCACGACCCAGGAAGCCGGTCCCGCCGGTCACGACAACGCGCGGGCCGGCCAAAACTGGATTCGCAGGTGAAGGAGGGGCCTGCCGCTCCAATGCGATTTTCACTTGCTCCCAGATCTGCGTCGTCGCAAGAATGCTTTCCGGTGACACCGGGCCTGCGGTGCCGTCCCTTACCGCCCGATAGAAGGCCTCGAACAACTCGGCCAGCCCGGGATAGCTGCGCTGGCGCTTGAGCACGCGCCGGCCGAGCGCGATGGTGGTCCCCCACAGCAGCTGGCCGGCCTGACGATAGGGCGCAAGGACCTTGTCTATGCCGGACGTGCCGGGGCCGATCTGCCGCTGCACCGTGCTGCGGACGTAGTCGGCGAAGATGGATCCGTTCGTCCCCGAAAGGCGAACGTAGCTCTCCACCGGCCGGCCTTCGAGCGTGACCACCAGGGATCCGGTGACGTCGCCGGCCCGCACGAGAGCGTGGACGGTCCCGCGCTCGCGCACGTCCAGCGCCGTTAGCTCCGGGCTTCGCGATCCGGCCGCATCCAGGAAGTGCAGGAGCAGGTAGACCGGGTGCGGGAGAATATCGAGCAGCTGGAGGTCGGGCCGGAGCGGCGCCCGGCCGCCGGGAGTGCGCCTGACGGTGCGAAAGGAGAAGTAGCTCTCCGCGTGCGCGAGCCGGCCGAGCGCGGGCAGGAGCGCCAGCGCCGTGCGCGTGGGCGGCTCGAAGAGCAGCTGGTGACCGGCGCACACACGGAGACCGCGTGCCGCAGCCATCTCCAGGAGCTCGCCTGCCTCTCGCGCGCTCTCCGCGAACGGCTTCTCCACGTAGACGTGCACGCCCGCCTCCAACGCCTGTCCGGCAATGGCCCGGTGCGTGGCCGGCGGCGTGCAAACGTGCACGACGTCCGGGGTCTCTTGGGCGAGCATCTCACCCAGCGAGCCGAAGGTGGCCGCGCCCGGGGCGATCTCGAGTACCGACCGCCGGGCTGCCTCCGATGGATCCGCGACGGCGACCAGCCGGCCGCCGGCTCGCCCCACGGCGCGGGCGTGATTCAACGCCATCTTGCCGCCCCCGACGAGGCCGATGCGGAGCGGAGCCGTTGGTTCCACCGGGGGCGGGCCGGCAGGTGCCGAATCGGCGGGCTGGTCGAAGGTTGCGATCATGGGCACGGTGGCTGGGGCAAGATACAAGCCCCCCGGGGCCGCTGGCCAAGGCTTCCCACCGCGGCTGCTCCGCCACAAGATTGTAGCGACCGGGCAACGGTGTGGCTTGGCCGGGTCATGAGGCAGGCCGGATGCGCGGGTTCCGTGGCGGGGAGCGGCGGCCTGTGGGGTCCCGTTCTTGCTGCCCAGAACCGCGATATTATCCAACGGTGGCGTGGTTCGCACCCCGCCGAGAAAGGTCCCAACGCTTGAGCACAACGGTCGCCAGGAACGCCACAGTGACTCAGGGTCAGCGCCCTCAGGCGCCGGCCTATCTCGCCATGGCGCGGGATCCCCTCCGGATCTCGCTGTTTCTGCTTACGATCGTGACGATCAGCCGGATCCACCAGCACTGGAAATTCATCGCAGTGCTCCGCCCGGCGCTGGTGCTGGCCTTTCTGACTGCCGTGTATGCCTATCTCAACCCGCGCCTGATCGAGCGGCGCGGACCGTTCTACACCTGGCCAGCCAAGGTCACCCTGGCGCTTGGTATTTTCGCCTGCGTGTCAGCACCGTTCGGGCTCTCGCTTGGCGGCAGCGCCATGTACATTATCACGGAGTATTCAAAGACCATCGTCTTTGCTTTTCTTCTGTTCGCCGCCATCCGAACGGCCTCCGATCTTTATACCTTGGCCTGGGCCTACGTCATCAGCTCGGCGATTCTGGTCTGGATGGCGCTGTTCTGGTTCGGTCTGTCCCACGCCACAAATAGTGCCGTAGAGCGGCTCAGCAGCCTGTACACCTGGGACGCCAACGACATCGGGGTCGTGCTCATTGTCGGCCTCGCCCTCACGCTTCTGATCTTCCAAACCACGTCCGGGAAGGGGAAGGTGGCCGCGGGCGTGATTATCGCCGGCATCGGTGCCACGATCGCCCGGTCCGGCTCGCGGGGCACATTCGTCGGAGTCCTCGTCTTCGGCTTCGCGCTCCTGTTCATGCTGAGCCAGATCGACATCGTGAAGCGACTCGTCTTCCTCGGGGTGCTCCTGCTCGGGCTCGTCATCGAAGCGCCGCATGGATACTGGGACCAAATGCGGACCGTCGCAGCGCCGACCCAGGATTACAACTGGAGCGCCAAGGACGGCCGCAAAGAAGTCGCCAAGCGAGGTCTGGGATACATGCTCGGGTCTCCCATCTTCGGCCTCGGGATCCACAATTTCTGGCGGGCCGAATGCCTCGACGGCGAAAAGGTGAAGACCCGCATTGAGGGAACCGGTATTCGCTGCACCCCGCCCCACAACTCCTACATCGAGGCCGGCGCCGAGATGGGCCTTCCGGGGCTGGCGCTTTGGTCCTCGCTCGTATTCGGTGGGATCATCTCGTGTGCCAGGCTTCGCCGGCGCCTGCCCCGGTCTTGGCTCAAGGGCGACCCGGAGCAGCGGTTCCTCTATCAGTCCACGATGTACCTGCAGCTGGCCTTCATCGGCTTCTCCGTCTGCGCGTTCTTCCTCACGTTCGCGTGGCTCGACATCATCTACATGCTCGCCGCCTATCTGGGCGGTCTCTACGTCGCCATCGGCGAAAAGCTCGGACGCTCCGGCCAGGTCGCGCCCCAGGTCGCGGTGCCGCGACGCCGCCTGCGCGGAGCCCCGGTGGATTACCGGTTCGCCACGCCTCCGCCTCTCGAGTAAGCCGCGAGCCATGACGGTTCGTACCGGCCTCAAGCAGGCGGTCGAGAGCTTGCTGATCGGTGCCGGGGTAGCCGGAGTCTCCCGCCTGAGACTCCGGCACCGAAGCCTCGTGCTGGCCTACCATAACGTCGTCCCCGACGACGCCCCGCCCACCGGGGACCGCTCACTCCACTTGAGCCGGAGCCGCTTTGCGGCCCAGCTCGACGAGCTGGCCCGACATGCGGACGTCGTACCACTCGACAACGTGTTCGACCGCCCCGCGGGCGAACGGCCGCGTGTCGCGATAACGTTCGACGATGCCTACCTCGGTGCCGTGTCCCAGGGCTTGGACGAGTTGGCCCGCCGGGGGCTGCCCGCCACGATGTTCGCAGCACCCGGCCTGCTCGCCGGACACGCCTTCTGGTGGGACGCGCTGGCGCAGCCGGGTGCCGACCTGGCCCCGGAGGTACGCCGCCACGCCTTGGATACCCTCCGAGGTCAGGACGCCGCCATCCGCCATTGGGCCGACGCCGAGGGACGCCGAGGTGTCGAGCTGCCGGACTACGCCAGATCGGCCTCGGAGGACCAGCTCCACCGCGCGATCGCCCGTGGGTCTTTCACCGTGGGCTCCCATACGTGGAGCCATCCGAGCCTGCCTCGGCTCTCGCGTAGTGAGGTAGCCGAGGAGTTGGGCAACTCACGCGACTGGCTGCTGGCCCGCTTCGGATCAGCGTGGATCCCGTGGCTTTCGTACCCATATGGGCACGTCTCGCCCGCGGTGGCGGAGGACGCTGCCGCGGCCGGCTATCGCGGAGCCCTCGCGATCGAGGGCGGTTGGATTCCGCAGAGTGCTTGGGCCCAGTACGCTGTTCCGCGGCTCAACATCCCCGCCGGACTCTCGGAACGCGGCTTCGCCCTTCGGGCGGCAGGCCTTTTCTGCCGATGAGCGTCGAGATTCTGGTCACCGACGGAGAGCAGCGGGCTTCGCTCGCGGTGGTGCGCTCCCTGGGTCACGCCGGATACCGGCCGTTCGTCTGCTCGGTGTCGGGACGCTCCCTCGCCGGCAGCTCGCGCTTTGCCGTGGGCGAGACGGCGGTGCCGGACCCGCTCCGAGAGCCGGTGCGCTTCGGGGAGGCGGTGCTGGACCTCGCCCGCAAGCGAAACGCGCGGCTCCTACTTCCTGCCACCGATCCCGCCCTCCTCGCGTTGCTGCCGCTCAGGCCGCGGTTCGCGGACGTGAGACTACCCTTCGTGGACGTGGCGCAGTTCCGCCAGATCTCGGACAAGCCCCTGCTGATGGCCACGGCTCCCGAAGTCAGCATTGCCGTGCCCCGGCAGTGCCCCGCCCCGGATCGCCAGGCGGCCGAAGCCGCGGCCGGCGGCGGGTTGGCATATCCACTGGTCCTCAAGCCGGCGCGGTCCGTGGGAGAGAGCGCCGGCCGACGCGTGAAGCTTGGCGTGCGGCACGTGCTGAATCCCGGCGCACTGCCGGCGGCGCTGGATGAGCTGCCGGAGGCCGCGTATCCCCTGCTCCTCCAGGAGCGGATCGTCGGGCCCGGAATCGGCGTGTTCCTCCTGGTCTGGAATGGCGAGCTCAAGGCGGCATTCAGCCATCGCCGCATTCGGGAGAAGCCGCCCTCCGGCGGCGTGAGCGTATATCGCGAGAGCATTCCCATCGATCCGGAGCTGCTCGCGCGGTCTCGGGCCCTGCTCGACCGCTTTGCGTGGCAGGGTGTCGCCATGATCGAGTACAAGCTGGATGAGGCAACCGGCACGCCCTATCTGATGGAGATCAACGGACGCTTCTGGGGATCGCTCCAGCTGGCCGTGGATGCAGGCGTCGATTTCCCGGTTCTGCTTGCGCGCCTCGCGTTCGGCGACGATCCGGAGCCCGTGATGAGTTATCGCACCGGCGTGCGGAGCCGGTGGTGGCTCGGAGACGTCGATCACCTCATCGCGCGGCTACGCCGCTCGCCGGAAGCGTTGGCGTTGCCTCCCGGGTCTCCCGGGCGGTGGCGGGCTGTCGGCGATTTTCTCACCGTGCGGACGAACGACCGCAGCGAAGTTCTTCGGTGGGGCGACCCGGGGCCGTTCTTTCACGAGGCGGGACAATGGCTGCGCGGGCGGTGACACCCGGCGTCGGCATCGTCCACGTCCACACCGACTATTCCCACGACGGCAAGGACTCGGTCGAGCGGCTGCGCGAGTGGGCGATCGCCCGCGGCATCTCCTTCATCGGCCTCACGGATCATGCGGAAGACCTGTCCGCGGAACAGTTCGAGGAACTGGTAACGCGCTGCCGCCGGGCCTCCGATCCGCAGGTCACCATCATTCCAGGCCTTGAGTATCGGTTTGCCGGCTATCCCGGACTCCACCTGCTCGCGCTTGGCCTGTCGCGCCGGATCGACGCGGACACGCCCGAGCAGTTTGTTGCCCTGGCCGGCCCGGCGGCGCGGTTTACCATCGCGGCCCATCCCGGACTCTACCGGTACCGGCTGCCGAACAGCGTGGCGCAGGCGATTGACGCGATCGAGGTCTGGAACGCGGGCTATAACACGCGCTACCTCCCGGACCCGGCCGCCGTGCGACTGCTCGAGAGCGTGCGCGCCCGCCGGCCGGAGGTCGTCGGCACGGCTGGGCTCGACCAGCACGACTCCCGGAACGATCGCGGGACCCGGGTGGTCCTGCTCGACCCCCAGGCAACCGATCCGCTTGCCGAGCTCAAGGCAGGGCGCTTCGTCAACCGGGGAAGCACGATGGAGTTCCCGGCCCGGAAGCCGTTCGGACCGCTCGGGCTCGCCGCGCTCACGGGGCTCCGCGCGGGACTCGACGTCGTGAACTTCGTCCACGAGCGCGTCGTGCGGGCGCTCCGTCCAGCAGTATGAGCACGGATGCGCGTGCGACGGTCTCGGTGGTCGTGCCGACCTACAACCGCGCCGATCGGCTGAAGGACACGGTCGCCTCGATCCTGGCCCAAACGGTCCAACCGCTCGAAGTGCTCATCGTGGACGACGGCTCCAAGGACGACACGGCCCGTGTCTGCCGGGAGTTCCCGTCGCCGGTGCGGTACATCCATCGCGAGAACGGCGGCAGCGCCGCCGCCCGGAACACGGGCATGCGCGCCGCCAAAGGCGAATACATCGCCTTCCTCGACGCTGACGACGTGTGGGAGCCGGCGAAGCTCGAGATCCAGCTCGCGCTACATGCGGCGCACCCCGAGGTCGGCTGGTCGGCGACGAATCATTTCACCACGGATCGAGCCAACCAGCCGCTCCCGGGTGTACAGGGATTCGCCAGGGACCTTCCCGCGTTCGAGGCGGCAGGCCTCGCGGCTGAAGCGTTCTTTGCGCTGGCCATGACGCGCTCCCAGATCACCGCCGCAGGCGGTCGCCACGTGGTCTACACGGGCGACGCGTTCGAGTTGTCGTTCTATGGCAATTTCGTCTATCCCTCCTGCGCGATGCTGCACCGCAGCGTGATGGAGCGCGCGGGCCTGTTCGACGAGTCGCTCCGCTGCGCGGTGGACACCGAGTACTTTCATCGGGTGAGCGCCCACGTGCCGATCGGGATCGTGATGACGCCGCTCTTCCGCTGGCGGCGGGGCCCGGGTGAGACGATCGTCTCCAGTGCCAACATGGAGCAGCTGGTCCGGAACGCACTCCTCAGTGTCGATCGGGCGGCGGAGCTGCGCACGCTCTCGCCGCGGGCGCGCACCTTGTATGTCGAGAGCCGGCGACGACTACTGCTCCGCCTTGCGTACGTCGAGCTGTCGAATCTGAATCGCGCTGCCGCACGGCATACGATTCGGCGTGCGTGGGCCGAGGGCGCGCAGGTGACGCCCAGGGGCCTCGGGATCTACGGAGCCAGTCTGCTGCCCGGGGCCGCCCTGCGCGGTCTGCATCAGCTCAAGCGGAGGCTTGGCCGGTGACGGCGCGCACGGACCGGACGATCGCGTTGATGCTCGAGTCGGATGGCCCTGGGGGTGCGGAAAACATGCTCCTGCAGCTAGCCGAGGAGCTGCACCGCCGCGGGTACGCCATTTGCCCGGTGCTGCCCGAGAAAGGGCTCGGGTGGCTGGCCGCCGAGTGCCGGAAGCGCGGATTCGAGCCGGAGACGTTTTCGTTGCGCCGGCCGCTCGACTGGCGCTGTCTGCACGGATTGATCGACGTGTTGCGCCGACGTGGGGTGGACCTGGTGCACAGTCACGAATTCACGATGGCGTTCTACGGCGCCGCCGCCGCGCGATGGCTGCACAAGCCCCACATCATCACGATGCACGGTGGACAGCGGGTGCTCTCGCACTGGCGCCGGCGCCTGGCTTTCCGGTGGTCGATGCGGCAGAGCCGCGCGGTGGCGGCGGTGTCGGGCGCCACGCGCCAGTTGTTCCTCGATTCGCTCCACCTGTCCCCGGATGAGATGACGGTGGTGCACAACGGTATCGTGCCGCCGCCGCCCGGGAATCCGACCAATCTGCGGCGCGAGCTGGCACTCGCCGACGGCGAGATCCTGGTCGTCTCGGTGGGCAACCTCTACGCGGTGAAGGGGCACATCGTCCTGCTCCAGGCGTTGCTCGATCTCAAGCCGCGCGCCGATCTGCCCCCCTGGCGTATGGCGCTCGCGGGACGGGGGCGAGAAACCGAGCGGCTCAAGCAGTTCGCCGCCGAGCACGGGCTCGACCGGGTCCATTTCCTGGGCCATCGGGCCGACGTCCCGGACATTCTCGCCGCGGCCGACGTCTGGGTGATGCCGTCGCTCTCCGAGGGGCTGCCTCTGGCCCTGCTCGAGGCCATGTTCGCCGGGAAGGCCATCGTGGCCTCGGAGGTGGGCGGGATCCCTGAGGTAATCGAGTCCGGGAGCGATGGCCGCCTCGTGCCCCCGAGCGACCCTCGCGCACTCGCGGACGCGCTGGCTCGGCTGATCTCGACACCGGCGTTGCGCGCAAGCCTGGGGCAGGCCGCCCGGGAGAAAGCGACGAGCCAGTTCAGCATCGCCCACATGACGGACGACTACGAGCGCTTGTACGCGGAGGCGGGATGACCGGCGACAAGGCCGACACGCGCCCGAGCCTGCTCGCCGTCGCCTGCATGCCGGTGTGGCACCGGCGTGACGGCTTTTCGTTGCGGGCGGCCAACCTTCTGCGCGGTCTGGCCGAAGAGTGGCGCATCACGCTTGTGGCCCCCCGGGGAGGAGAAGGCGGGCCCGAGGAGCCAGGCGAGCTGGGGGTCGAGCGATTCGTGGCGCTCAGTCCCGACGCCGCCCGGTCGAGCCCGCGTTGGGAGGTGGATGAGCGGCCATTCCGAGCAGCGGTGGACGCCGTCCTCGCCAACGGCCGGCGGGACGCGGCACTGGTGTGGGGCGGCGCCGAGTTCGCGGCGATCGGCCGGAAGGACTTTCCACCCGCGGTGCTGGACCGGATCGACTGCATGGCGCTCGCGGCGTGGCGACAACTGGGCCTGCCCCAGCCGCTCCGGGTCAAGGTCAGGAACCTCCGCACGCTGATGCATCAGCTGCGCAACGAACGCCGCTACGTGCGGGCCTTTGACTCTTGCGTCGTGGCCGGGCCGGAGGACGCCGCCGCACTGCGCCGGATCTCGGGTCGGGCGAACGTGCACGTAGTGCCCAACGGCGTCGTGACCCAGGCACTGCGCACCCCGGCCGACGAGGCCCCGCAACCGACGATCGCGTTCACCGGAGTGATGGCGTTTCCGCCCAACGTCGATGCCGTGCGCCACTTCGCCGACGACGTGCTGCCTCGGGTGAGAGAGCGCGTGCCGGATGCGCGGTTCGTGATCGCCGGCCGGGATCCGACCGTCGAGGTGCACGAGCTGGCCGACCGACCGGGCGTCGACGTGCTGGGCGAGGTGGCGGACATGAGCGCCGTGCTCAAGCAGGCGTGGGTGGCCGTCGCACCCATGCGGACCGGGGCTGGAATCAAGAATAAGGTCCTCGAGGCGTGGGCCGTCGGCACGCCGGTAGCGATGTCGGTCGCCGCGGCAAACGGCCTGTCGCTCGACGCGACGGCGGAGACGCTGGTGACGGACGACCCGGCCCGCATGGCCGAGATCGTCGCGGCGCTGCTCACGGACGCGGCCAAGCGCCGGCGGCTGGGGGCCGCGGCGCACCGGCTAGCCATGGCCCACGCCTGGGAACGCTCGGCGAGGGAAATCTCGAGGTTGCTCCACCACGCCAGCCGACCCGCGTGACTCCGGACCCTGCGCCCCGTCGGCGCGGCGCTCTCATCGCCATCCTCGGTCTCGCGTTCATCGGCGCGATGACGCTCACGCCCCAGCCCCAGGACGTCGAGCGCGTCGCCCAAACCCCACTCTGGTGCCTGCGCTGCGGCGACCTCGCGGGGATGGACATCATCCTCAACGTCGCCCTGTTCGTGCCGTTCGGGTTTGGCCTTCGGCTGGCCGGCTGGCCTCGGCGGCGGGTGCTGCTCACTGCGCTCGTCACGACGTTTCTCGTAGAAGCCACGCAATACTTTTTCATCGTCGGGCGGGACGCGAGCCTCAGCGACCTCATCACCAATACGACTGGCGGCCTCGTGGGCATGCTGCTCGCGGAGCGGCTTTCTCTCGTGGTCAGCCCCGCTCCGCGGCTCGCGAGGTGGCTGGCTGGGGTCGCGGCGGCAGTCTGGCTGCTCGCGCAGGTCGTGACGGGCTGGGGTGTCGGCGTGACGTTGCCCAAACGCCCGTTCTGGGGTCAGCTCGCCCCGGAGCTGGGACAGTTCGAACAGTTTCGGGGCACGGTCATCGAAGCGACGCTGGCGGGCGAGCGAATGCCGTCGGCGCGGCTCGCGGACACGCCTGCGATCCGGACCCGGCTCCTGGCCGGCGACGGCATCGAGGCGCAGGCGATATCGGGACCGCCGACCTCGCGCCTGGCGCCGATTGCCAGCGTGTTCGATGAGGGCCAGCAGGAGGTAATTCTGCTGGGCCAGCGGGGCACCGACCTGATCTTCCGGATCCACACACGCGCGTGGTCGCTCGGGCTTCGGGGGCCGGCGCTAAGCCTCCCAGGCGTGCTCCCCTCCGATTCAGGCCGACCGCTCTCGCTCGGCGGGCGCCTGCACGACGGGTACCTGGAGGCAACCGCGGATACGGGTTCCGGACCGACCACTCGAGTGCTCGCGCTTTCGCCAAGCTTCGGTTGGAGCCTCCTGCTGCCGTTCGAGAACTACGCGTTCGGCCTGAACGTCCGTTGGCTCACCGTCCTCTGGCTCGCAGGACTCTTGTGGCCGGCGGGTTACTGGACCGCGCGCAGCGTCCCAGCGGGGGGATCACCCTTGGTTGGCCCTCTCCCCAGGAGCGCGCGTCTCCTCGGTCCCTTCCTCCTCGGACTCCTGATCGTGATTGGCCTGGCCGGCGTTGCCGCATGGTTCCGGCTACCACCGGTGCCTTGGAGCGAATGGGCGGGCGCCATCGCCGGGGCGGGAGCGGGCTGGGCGCTCGGCAGAGGCAGCCTCCGGTGACGGAGCCCCGAGTGTCGGTCATCGTGCCCGTGTTCAACAAGGCTCGGTTCCTGCCGGCGGCCCTGGACTCGATCGTCGCGGCAGTGCGTTCGTATGGGGACGCCGAGCTCATCGCGGTCGATCACGGATCGACCGACGGCTCGCGCGAGCTGCTGGGCTCCCGCTATGCGGCGGATGCGCGGATCCTCGACGTAAAGGGCGGCACGATCGCCGCGGTGCGGAATCGCGGTGCGCGTGCAGCGACGGGCTCCGTGTTGAGCTTTATCGACGCCGACTGCGTCATCCCCGCCGACTATTTCTCGGGGGTCCGCGATGTGCTCGCGACCACGGGCGCCGATGCCACCGGCGCGGAGGTCGTACCCCCTGCCTCTCCAAGCTGGGTCGAAGACGTGTGGTACCGGCTTCACCGCCGGGTGAACGATGGGGAGCAGAAATGGATCGGCTCAGCCAATCTTGCCGTCGCGCGCGAGGCATTCGACGCGGTGGGTGGGTTCGACGAGCGGCTGGTCACGGGCGAAGACACGGAGCTGTGCCAGCGTCTGAGGAGTCGAGGCTATCGCATCTACGAATCGAAACGGCTCCGCGCCGTGCACCTCGACAACGCCACGACCGTTCGGGCGTTCTACCGGAAGGAAATCTGGCGCGCGCTGGGAATGTTCGGCACCGTGCAGCCCGGATCCATCGACAAGCCGACCGTCATGACCGTGGTGCACCTGGCCCTGTGCGCAACAGCGATTGTCGTACTGGTGCTGGGTCCGTGGGGGTGGCCGGGTCGTTTGGCCGCGGCGGTGGGGCTCCTCGGCGCCGTGCCGGCGGCCACCCTCGCCTACCGGGCACGCGCCGGCGGGAGCCTGAGCCGCCCGCTGCGCGCACTTCTCCTCTACGAGGTGTACTACGCCGCGCGGGGAGCCGCGATGGCGCGGCTCCTGTTTCGAGGGGAGAAGGGCTAGACGGCGGCGGAAGACGGCTGAAGGGCGCCGCCCAGGGCCCGAAGCGCCTCGTCGCCGTAGAACAGCTTGATGTACTTGGCCTGCTGGTGGCTGAGGCGCCTGACCGCCCACGACAGATGCACAAAGTGCGGCTCGTGCGGCGGCACCAGCGGGTGCATCCCGCATTCCTCCGGCAAGTGGTTGCCCTTGCGGGTGTTGCAGCTGCTGCACGCGGTGACCACGTTGGTCCACTCGTTGTCACCCCCGCGCGAGAGCGGCACGAGATGGTCCCTCGTGAGGCACTCGCGGTGCCGCAGCTCACCCTGCCCCCGGTGACAGAACTGGCAACGGTAGCCGTCGCGAGCGAAGAGGAACGTGTTGGTGACCTGACGACGGAAGCGACGCGGAACGTGAACGAAGCGGACCAGCCGGATGATCGCAGGTTTGGGAAGAGCGAGTCGTTCGCTGCGGACGACGTCATTGCCGTCCGCTTCGACGATCTCAGCCTTCCCTTCGATCACCAGGCGCAGCGCCCGCCGCACCGGGACCATCGTGAGGGGTTCAAACGACGCGTTGAGCGCAAGGCACCGCACGAGAATCTCCTCGTAACCGCAAGAGCCAACGAATCCTAACTGTTCCCGTCCGCGCCGGGCAAGGGACGCCCGGCTATCGCAACATCCCCTCGATCCGCTTGGCCACGGCATGCCGGAGGCGCTCGCTCCGGGTGATTACCAGCACCGTATCGTCGCCCGCCAGCGTTCCCATGACCTCGTTCCACCCGGCCTGGTCCATCGCGGCGGTGACGGCCCCGGCGGAGCCGGTGGCGGTCTTGAGAACGAGGAAGGGACCTACCCCGTCCACGCTCACGACCAGCGCGGGCAGGACGTGGCCCAGGTCCGGCTTCAGATTGCCATCGGTCGGGTGCGCGTAATAGGCGCCGTGTTGCGGGTCGGTCAGCTTCGCCAGACCCAGCTCCCGGATGTCCCGGGACAGGGTGGCCTGGGTCACAGCGTACCCCTCCGTCGTGAGCGCCTGCCGCAGATCCTCCTGATTGTGGATGCGCTGCTCACGGACAATCTTGAGGATCGCCGCCTGCCGTTGGACCTTCATGCTCCCGCTCCCGTGAACACCGGGCGTCCTCCGACGTAGGTCGCCACTACCGCCTCCGTTCCGCTGTTCATGACCTGCTCCGCTGGCGACTCGTCGCCGCGAAGCCGGATGACCACGGCATCGCCCCACCTACCCACCGCCAGGCTGCCGACTTCGCGATCGAGCCCGAGCGCTCGGGCGCCGTCGCGGGTGACCAGCGCGAGGGCATCATCCCACGCGAGCCCCGCCAACGTACGCGCGGCCCGCGCCTCGGCCAGGAGATCGAGACAGCCAACGCTCGCCACCGAATCGGTGCCGACACCGACCCGGAGTCCCGCCGAGAGGAGCCGGGCGAGCGGGGCGTCCCCGTGCCCGTGCCGCTGATTGGAAAGCGGGCAGTGCGCGACGCCGACGCCCGCTTCGGCCAGCCGAGCGATGTCGTCGGCGTCGACCTGCACCACGTGAATGCAGAGCGTCCGGGGGCCCAGCACGCCGTGCTGGTCGAGCCAGGTCACGGGCGAACGGCCCGGAAGGGCCGGCAACGGGATCCCCCTCCGCGCCCAGGCATCCGCGAATGAGCCTGCAGCCGCTCGGAGAAGCTGCGTCTCCGCCGGCGATTCGGCCAGATGCACAGCCATCGGCAGACCGTCCGAGCGGGCGTAGGCGGCTACCGCTCGGTAGAGCGCTCCGCTCACGGTGTAGGGCGCGTGCGGCGATACGCCGAGGCGAACCCGGGCCGACTCGAACGCCCGCAGCTCCGTGACCTTCGCCTGGAGCTGTGCGAGACTCTCCGGCGCCTGCTCCGGATGAGGTCCGAAAACCTCCTGATAGGCCACACCCGATCCACCGCACTCCGACAGCGCCTGGATCACGACACCGCGGTCGCCGGTATCGGCGACGGTGGTGACCCCCGCCGCCCACGCGTCCCGCACCCCCCGGAGGGCAGCGGCGAGATACTCCTCCGGCGGGCGTCGATCCTTGAGCTCGCGAAGCCGTCGGATCCAGGCTGCAAAATCGTCGTCCTCGACCTGACCCTCGAGGCCGGTCAGCTCCAGGTGGGTGTGGGTGTTGACGAAGCCGGGCGCGATGGCCGCATCCGGGAAAGTCCGCCGGGGGACGCCCGGCGGCGCGGGGACCCCGGCATCCGGTCCGACGGCCGTGATCCGGCCGTCGGCGCCGATCAGCACCGCACCGGCGGCGATCGGAGGCCCGTCGACCGGCAGCACCCACCGGGCGGCGAGCCGGACAGCGGGCATGTCAGCGCGGAGGCTTGGCCTGCGTGGGTGAGGGCCCACCGCCGCCCATGACGCCACCCGGGGGCGACGGCGGCTGCCCGCCGGGCTGTCCCGGTGTCGGAGTGGTCCCCCCGAGCGATCCGGACGTGCCCGGCTGCACGCCTGCCGGTGGTGGTGCCGCACCGCCCATCGGACTGGCCCCGTTGCCGCCGAGGTTGAACGGCGAGTGGACCGGACAGAACTGGGTCGGCTCCGAGCCGGGAATGAACGACTCGATGTAGTGGTAGTCCTTCGGGCAGAACGGAGTGGCCTTGTAACCCGTGGTGTTGTCGATGTCGAGCGCCGTCAGACCGCCGGGGCGAGACCACGCCTGCGGGATCGGACGGCGGTCGTAGATCTCTTTCATCATGGCCGTCCACGCCGGTGCCGCGAGGATGCCGCCCTGCGCGTTGGCCTTGATCTTCTTGGGCGAGTCGAAGCCGATCCAGACGCCGGTGACGAGATCCGGAGTGAAGCCGATGAACCAGACGTCGAAGCCGTCGTTGGTCGTCCCCGTCTTGCCGCCGACCGGCGGCGTGAAGCCCTTGGCGGCGACGGCCGAGTACGCCGTCCCATGCCGCACTACGTCGCGCAGCGCGTCGTTCATGAGCCACGCGTGGAGCGTGTCCATGACGACCTCGCTCCGCACCTCGGGCTGCCAGAGGATCTTTCCGCTGCGATCTTCGACGCGCAGGATCGCGTTGGGCACCGTCCGGACCCCCAGGTTGGCGAACGCGGTGTACGCCGCGATCATCTCCAGCGGGATCACGTCCGCCGACCCGATGTGGATCGACGGCACGGGCGGCACCTTGGTGGTGAGCCCGAACTTCGCGGCTTCGCTGACGACCGCCTGCTCCCCCACCTCCATGCCCAGTTTCACGGCGACGATGTTGCGCGACAGCATGAGAGCCCGCCGCAACGTCATGGGGCCCTCGAATTCAAGGTCGTAATTCTGCGGCGTCCAGATGCCCTGGGGCGGCGGCAGTTCGACCGTGAGCGGCTCGTCGGTCACCACATAGGAGAGGGGGTAGCCCGCTTCGACCGCGGCCGAATAGACGATCGGCTTGAAGGTGGAGCCCGGTTGCCGCCGAGACTGGGTGACCCGGTTGAACTTGCTGTCCTCGAAATCCCGTCCCCCCACCATCGCGCGGATCGAGCCGGTCTTGGCCTCCAGGGTCACGACCAGGCCCTGAAGGTATGGCGTCGGGATGTTCGAGTTGTCGTCGGCGTTGTCGCCCCGGCTCTCGAGATACTGCTGGTAGGTCTGGTGCGGGAACTTCCCGTCAGCGCCGGCTTCGATCGCCTGGAGCCGGGCTTCGAGCGCCCGCTCGGCGGCCTGCTGGACGTCGAGATCGAGGGTGGTATAGATCCGGAGCCCCTCGCGATAGAGATCGGGACCAAAACGAGCGTCCAGCTGCTGGCGGACGTACTCCACGAAATACTCTGCCACCCCGCTGAAGTCCGACCGGGACGACAGCAGCAGCGGGTACGCCTTCCATCGCTCGGCATCGCGCTCGGACAGCTCGCCGTCGTCCCGCAGCAGGTTGATGACCGTGTTGCGGCGCTGGATGTTGAGGTTCGGGTTCCGGCGCGGGTTGTAGCGCGACGGCGCCTTGGGAATGGCGGCCAGCGTTGCCGCCTCGGCCAGATTCACATCGCGGACCGACTTGCCGAAGTACCGCTGCGATGCGGCCTCCACGCCGTAGGCCCGATTGCCCAGATCGATCTGGTTGAGATAGAGCTCGAGAATCTTGTCCTTGGGATACGTCTTCTCGATCTCCATCGCGACCTTGATCTCCCGCAGCTTCCGCCGGAGGGACTTGTCTCGGCCGCTGATGTCCTCGGGCCAGAGATTCCGCGCCAGCTGCATCGTGATGGTCGAGAAGCCCTCGGCAAAGCGGAGCTTGAACACGTTCGCCCGGATCGCGCCGAAGACCCGGACCCAGTCGATCCCCTGGTGGTCGTAGAAGCGCTTGTCCTCGGTGGCGATGAACGCCGCCTTGACGTACGGCGACATCTGCGGAAGCGGGACGACCGTCCGGCGCTCGAGTCCGAGGTCGGTGATGAGGCGCCCGTCCGCCGCGTAGACCTTGGAGGCCTGATTGGGGTCGTAGCGGTCGAGGCCTTCGATCGAGGGGCAGGTATTGCCCGCGCACGCGCCGGTCCACGCCGCGAGGACCACGGCGCAGAAGAACGTGATCAGGGCGAGGAGGCCGACGAAGACGCTGCGGCGGAGCTTGGGCGTGCGCCAGGCCCGGGTGACCTGCGAGGAGAGCCGGCGGAACATGAACCCAAGGTAGCGGGTCGGGCGGGCCCAGAGAAGCGTGATCGGTTCACCGTTCACCCTCTTCTAGTTACGCTTTACCCATGCCAGACCTCCTCGCCCTCTACCAGGCACGCGGCTTCCTCCAGGACGCGACCCCCGGTCTGGCCGCCAGGCTCGCCCGGGGACCCGTCACTGCCTACATCGGCTTCGACCCGACGGCGGACTCGCTCCACGTGGGCAACATGGTTCCGGCCATGGGCCTCGCCTGGCTCCAACGCGCCGGGGGCACGCCGATCGCGCTGCTGGGAGCCGGGACCGCCATGGTAGGCGATCCCAGCGGCAAGCGAACCGAGCGACCGGTCCTGTCAGTCGAGCAGATCGACGCCAACGCCGCCGCGATCCGCGCCCAGCTCGGGCAGTTCCTCCGGTTTCCGGACGCCGCTGGCGGCCGCAGATCGCGGAGCAACGACGCGCGCATGCGCAACAACGCCGACTGGCTCCGGCCGCTCGGCCTCATGGTTTTCCTGCGGGACACCGGCAAGCACTTCACCGTGAGCTACATGCTCCAGAAGGAGTCCGTGAAGAGCCGGATGGAGACCGGCATCTCCTACACCGAGTTCAGCTACATGCTGGTCCAGGCGTACGACTACTGGCATCTGTTCAAGGAAGAGAGCTGCGAGCTGCAGATGGGCGGCAGCGACCAGTGGGGAAACATCACCGCTGGCATCGAGTTGGTGTCCCGGCGCGAGTCGCGGGAGGTGCACGGGCTCGTCTTCCCGCTCATCACGACGTCGTCCGGCGCCAAGTTCGGGAAAAGCGAAGGAGAGAACATCTGGCTCGACCCGGCGCGTACGAGCCCTTACAAGTTTTACCAGTTCTGGCTCAACACCGACGACCGCGACGTCGAGCGCTACCTCAAGTTGTTCACCTTTCTCGAGCTCGACGAAATCGCCACGCTCGTAGCAGCGCAGCAAAGCGATCCCGCCGCTCGACCAGCGCAGCGGCGCCTGGCTTCGGTCACCACGACTCTGGTCCACGGAGAGGCGGAAGCGGAGAGGGCGCGGGCCGCGAGCGAGGCACTGTTCGGCCGGGGGTCCGGCGATGACGCGGACGACAGGGCGCTCCAGGTCATCGCGGAGAGCAGCGACATCCCGGTGGTAACGATGCCGCGAGAGGCGTTCGAAAGGGTACCGCTCGTGGAGCTCCTGATTCGGGCCGGGCTCGCCTCGTCCAAGGCGGATGCCCGCCGAGGTCTCCAGGGGGGAGGCTACTACGTCAACGGCGAGCAAATCACCGATGTCAATCGCGTGCTCACCCGTGACGACATCGCCGGGCGGAGCTGGGTACTGCTCCGGAAGGGGAAGAAGAACTACGTCAAAGTCGAGGTAAGGTGGTGAGACTTCTCACCTCTCACCTTACGCCATCCAACACCTCCGCCACCCGCTCCATCTCGGCCGGGGTGTTGTACAGATGGGGACTCAGGCGGAGCGCGCCTTCCCGCACGGTCGCGATGATGCCCGCCGCCTTGAGCGCACGGCGCGCCCGGACGAAATCCGGGAGCTCGAGGCAGACGATCGCCGAGGCACGCGAATCGACCGGCGAGGTCACGCGAACGCCGGCACCGGCGCCCGCGGCCCAGGCGAGGACCGGTCGCGTAACCGCCCTGAGATACGCCTGGATGGTCTCGATGCCGACCTCGAGCAGCAGGCCCAGAGACGCGTTCATCCCGGCGAAGTCCTGGTACGGCAGCGTCATCAACTCGTAGCGCCGCGCGTCCGAGCGGAGCGTCGTGTCGTACGTTGTCAAATGGGAAAGATCGTCCGTGCCCTCGTAGGCGAGCCAGCCGACGTCTGCCGGCCGCAGGTCCGGAATGAGCCCGCGCCGCACGTAAACGAAGCCCGAGCCCCAGGGAGACAGCAGCCACTTCTGGCCGCCCGTCGCCAGCACGTCCACCGGCGTGGCACGCACATCCACGGGGATCTGACCAAGGCCCTGGATCGCGTCCACCACGAGCAGCGTATTGGTCATGCGACATACGCGCGAGAGCCCGCCAAGGTCCACCGTGTAACCGCTGGCGAATTGCGTGAGGGACACCGCGAGCACCCGCACCTCGGGATCGGCCACGCGCTGGAGCATGTAGGCCTCGTCGGGCCAGCCTTCGGATGTCGTCGGAGCCAGCTCGACCTCGACCCCGCGCTCTCGCTGCGCGAGCCAGGGGTAGACGTTGGCGGGAAACTCCCGATCACTCACCAGCACGACGTCGCCCGGCTCGAGCGGGAGCGCACGCGCGGCGAGGTTCATCCCGAAGCTCGTGTTGGGCGCGAGCGCTATTTCCTCCACATCGGCGTTGATGAGCGCGGCCGCCAGACGGCGGGTCTCCGCCAGCGTGTGGAAGAGCACCTTGTCCGGAAGCCGATGGGGCGCCGCCCGCAGCGCGGCAAACTCCACCACGACCCGCCGGGACCGCTCCGGCAGCGGCCCGATGCCGGCGGCATTCAAGTAGATGGCCTCCGAGGTCCACGGGAACTCCGCGGAGCGGAGCGCCACGGGTGAGAACTGGGCCCTGGACCCGATCATCCCGACGGGTGCCCTTCTTCCTTCTCACTCTCACTTCTCACTTCTCACCTCTCACTTTTCGTCCTGGGGTCGAACGCCTCCCGCAACGCGTCGCCCACCAGATTGAACCCGAGGACCGCGACACCGATGGCAATGCCCGGGGCAAAACTCACCCAGGGCGCCACCCGGAGCAGGTCCCGTCCGTCCGCGACCATGGCCCCCCAGCTCGGCGTCGGCGGCTGCGCGCCCAGCCCCACGAATGAGAGAGCGGCCTCGGCCATGATCGCGCCCGCCACGCCGAGCGTGGCGGCGATCATCACCTGCGCCTGCACATTGGGCAGGAGATGCCGCCAGAGCACTCGCCGATCCCGGGCGCCCAGCGCCCGCGCCGCCACGACGTACTCGGCGCCCTTGAGCACCAGCACCTGACTCCGGACGATGCGGGCCATCCCGGCCCACCCGACGACCCCGATGACGACGAAAATGACCGGGAGGGAGGGCCGGACTGCTGCCGCCACGGCGATCAGGAGCAGCAGCGTCGGGAACGCCAGGGTGACGTCGGCCAGCCGCATCACGGTCGCGTCTACCCAGCGCTGGTAATAGCCCGCCACGAGGCCCAGGAGGACCCCCAAGCTGACGGCAACCGTCTGGGAGATGACCCCGACCAGGAGGGACAAACGCGCCCCGTAGAGGACACGGCTCAGCACGTCGCGGCCCTGGGTGTCCGTCCCAAGCAGATACCTGGCTCCGGGCCGGAGGAGGTAGGCGTTCTGCAGGTCCCCAACCCGGGGGTCGTGGGGGGCCAGCCAGGGAGCAAATGCCGCAGCGGACACAACCACGGCGACCAGGACCAATCCCAGGCGGAAGAACCCGTCGCTGCGCCAGCGGTCCCGGACGACCGCAAGAGCGTTCACGCCCGGGGCCTCCGGGGAGCCCGGAGCACCGCGGTCTAGCGGCCGGTCAGCGAGCGGAGGGGCGGGCTGCAAGTTCTGGCGTTGTTTGCCGATACCTGGGGGAGTGGCACCTGGATTGCAAGCTTAGGCAATGGTCATCGGTCGAGGCAAGCAGTGAAACAGGCGACCCAGTTCTCGGTAGTCCTCAGCGGCGGCGGCCTCAAGGGCCTCGCCCACATCGGCGTGTTCCGCGCCCTCGAGGAGCGTGGCCTCACGCCGGACCTGGTGGTCGGGTCCAGCATGGGCGCGCTGATCGGGGGCGCCTGGGCCTCGGGAATGTCCGCAGCCGAAATGCGGGAGCGGGCCCTCCGGGTGGAGCGCCGGCACGTCTTCAAGGTCGCTCACGCGGACATGGCCCTCCGCCGAATGCTCTCACCGTCCGTCTACCGCCGCGAGCCCCTGGAAACGCTGATCACCAGCATCGTCGGTAACCGCAAGCTGGGCGACATCCGGCGGCGCCTGCTGATCAACACGGTGGACCTGGGTTCCGGCTGCCAGGTGGTCTGGGGCAACGGTACCTCCCAGGACGTGCGCCTGGCCGACGTGGTTTTTGCCTCGTGCGCGTTGCCCGGCATCTTTCCGCCGCGCGACATCCTGGGCCGGCAGTACGTCGACGGTGCAATCATCGAGAATCTGCCCGTGCGCGTGGCCGCG
This sequence comes from uncultured Gemmatimonadaceae bacterium, assembly GCA_964519805.1. Lineage (GTDB taxonomy): Bacteria > Gemmatimonadota > Gemmatimonadetes > Gemmatimonadales > GWC2-71-9 > DASQPE01. Next base: position 11,501 of record CAZFKN010000015.1, on the reverse strand, counting down.
GCCGCGGCGCCCTGGCCGATCATCGCCGTGAATGTCGCGGCAACCAGCATCGAGCGGCAAGGTGGTGAGCTGGAAGGCTTCGCGGCGACCTACATCCGCGGGCTTGAAGTGGTCATGCAGACGCAGATCGAGGCCAACCTCAGGCACTGGTCGGGGCCGCCGCTGGTCCTGCTCCAGCCGCAGGTGACGCACGTCTCGATGTTCGCCTTCGACCGCACGCCGGAGCTGCTGGAAGCGGGCTACCGTGCGACCCGCGACGCGCTCGACGCGCTGGGCGGAAATCTGGACCGGATCGACCAGGCGCCGCATCCGCGCTGGCCCCCGCCGAACGAGCGGGCTATCCGCGCCTCCACTGCATTCGCGGTATTACCGAGCGAGCCCAAGACCGCGGCGTAGCCGACTACTCACTACTCACTACTTACTTCTCACCGCCACCCTCCCCGCCTCAGTCGCGACCGCCGCCAGGTCGCGGGCCACCCGATCCCAATTGTAGAACCGCTCGATCTCCCGCCGCGCCGCGGTGCCGAGACGGCGCGCGAGCTTCGGCTCGCGCAGCAGGCGCCGAACCGCTTCAGCGACCTCTGCCGGCCGTTCGGCGTCCACGAGGAGTCCGGTCTCTCCGTCCTTGATCGCCTCGGGAATCCCGCCGGTCCGTCCCGCGATGACCGGGCGCCCGGAGCTGGACGCTTCCGCCAACGCGATGCCGAACCCCTCCGCGGTGAGCGGCGTGCGCCGCGCCGCGCCCACATAGACGTCGGCGAGGTTGTAGAGGCCGGGTAGGTCGGCATCGGGCACACCACCCAGGAATCGGACGCGGTCCGTGACCCCGAGCGTCTGGGTCAGGTGCTCCAGCTCGCGCCGCCCCTCGCCCTCGCCCACGATGGCGTAGCGCACATCGGCTTCCTTGCCATCGAGCAGGGCGAGCGCGCGCAGAACGGTGTCGATCCCCTTGTGCGGCGCAAGCGGAGACACCGACAGGAGCCAGCGCCCACCTCTGAGCCCGTAGCGGTCGCACACGGGTCCCGTCGCTACACCGGGCCGGAAGAAGGTGGGGTCGGTCCCGAGTGGAACCACCCGCACCCTGTCCTCCTCGACGTCGAGCTCGAGCTCCTGCAGCAGGACTTCCGCGAGTCCCCGCGTCCACGCGCTGTTGGCGACCAGCACGGCCGCGGCGCCCAGCAGCGCCCTGGCCGTGCGACGCTTCATCGCCGACCGATGGACCTGATGCTGCAGCACGAGGAGGTCGGCGCCGTGGAGCAGGATGCCGAAGGGGGTCCCGACGCGCTCGCGCGTCCATTTCGCGGGATAGGCCGACGGGTGAATGTCGCCGCACCAGATGAAGCGAGCTCGATGGGTCCGCGCCAGCACGGCAGCGCGCCGGGACCAGAGCAGCAGGCCCTGCAGCGTGCGCAGCTGCTTCGGCGGAAGGGGAAGGCGATCGACGGGGGACGGGAGCGTGCCGTCGACATCGGCCGCGTCCGGATGGAACCCGGTGGACACGACGATGCCCGGCGGCGGATACCGCCGGGCGACCTCGTACATCCAGCGCGAAACCCCGCCTGCCATGGGGGGGAAGGCGAGCGTCAGTAGCAGATCGGCCGGCACGGACGCGGAGACGCTCAGCGAAAGAGCGAGTACGTCGACCGCGGTGGCTCAGCCGGTCGAGACCCCTGCGCGCCGGACGGCTCCGTGGGGCGCGGTCCGTTCGCAGACCTCGTGCTCGTCACCGGTCGGGCGACCAGCACATCGTGCAGCAGCGCGCTCGACCGGTGCATCAGGGTGTGTTCGCTCAGGGCCCGGCGTCGCGCCACCTCGGCGACGGCTGCCGTGTCCTTCGGGTTTTCGAGCATGAGGCGGACCAGCTCCTTCAGCTCGCGCTCGCCCCGGTAGAACAGGACCTCCGTCTCGGGCACGAAGTGACGCCGCAGGTCCGCACTCTCGTCCACCGCCTGGGGCACCCCGATCGCAGCCAACTCGAAGAGGCGCCGGTTGCAACCCTCCCCCGCCAGCACGGGGTCCTCCCGGTGGATATTGACGCCGACGAACGCCCCCGAGTACGCCCGGACGTAGTCCAAGAGCCCCAGGCGCTCGCCCCGGCAATAGTCCCGCAGGGCGGTCCGGCGCCAGCCGGGGCCCCACAAGGCCAGCCCAAAGGAGACCAGCGCGGACAGGAAGCGCTCGCGATGCGGCGTCGCCCGACCGGCAAAGACCACGTTGGCGCGGAATTGATCGCGGGAGCGCATCGGGCGATGCACCGACGGGTCGCAGCCGTCGGGCAAATAGCCGACCGGCGGGAACCCCTTGCTGTCGAGCGCGTCCCGGGCCGAGCTGCTCCCGACGAACACCGCGTCGTAGGAGGTGCCGGTGGCTTGAAGCGCCGCGCAGCGGGCCAGGGACATCTCGCCGGTGGCCCACAGGACCCATCGGGCCGGCGACGCCCGCCTGAGCGCCGCGATGACATCCGCCTCCAACGGCAGCTCGTCCAGCACCAACACGAAGCTCGGCTCGTGCCGGGCGAGCGCCCGCCGCAGCCTGGGTGCGAGTGTCGGGATGCCAAGCAGCCGGCCCCACCCCCGACCGTAGTCGAGATCGACCAGCTCGACCTGGCAGCCGAGCCGCTCGAGGGCGCGGCGGTAGAGCTGGGGGTACGTAAAGGACTCCGTCCCGGCGGCCGCTACGAGCAGCACCCGGGCGTCGAAGCGGGCGGGCATCAGCCGCGCCTCGGTGTGAGCAGGGCGATAGGAAGCACGACCTCTTCGGGCGAGACTCCCCCGTGGAGGAAGGCGCCCCGATAGCGTGCCTGATACTCGCGGAGCTTGGTCGGGTAGACGAAGAACCGGTCACCCGTGGCCAGCAGAAGCCGCGTGCCCGGCGCGCGCGGCGGCAGTCCGAAGCTCGGCAGGTCGTCCACCGTGAGAGCCGACTCCGGATCCTGTGCCCGGAGGTCGTCCCCGAACTTGTAGCGGAGGTTCGAGGTGGTGTCGCGTTTGGCGTACACCGTTGCGGGGGTGTGGCAGTGGATCGAGCCGTGGTCGGTCGTCAGCAGCACCGGAACGCCCCGGCGCTCGGCCTCGCGGAGGGCGTCCCAGAGCGGCGACCGCTCGAACCAGGTGCGGGTCAGGCTGCGAAGCGAGGAGGCGTCCCGCGCCACTTCATAGAGCGTGAGGTTCTCCGTGCGGCCGTGCGTCAGCTGGTCGATGAAGTTGAAGACCAGCGCGGTCACACCATCCTGCGCCAGATGGGCGGGGAGACGCTTGAGGAGGCTCTCCCCGTCGGCGGAGGTGAAGACCTTTTCATATCGCACGGCGACTGGGCGCTCGCAAACGTTCCGGAGTTGCTCCACCAGCAGCTCGGCCTCGTGCGCGTTGAGGCTGGCCTCGTCCTGCTCCACCCACCACTGGGGATATCGCACGGCGAGCTCGGCGGGGAAGAGCCCGCTGAAGATCGAGTTCCGAGCGAACGGAGTGGCGGTCGGGAGGATCGAGAAGTAGTGAGCGGTTTCGACGTCGAACCGCTGCGCGATCAGTGGCCGGATCATGGCCCACTGGTCCAGCCTCAGGCAGTCCACTACCACCAGCATCGCCCGCCGGTGCGTGTCGAGCACGGGCCGGAGGAACTCGGCCCCGATGTCGACCGACAGCGGCGGCCGGTCCGTGCGGGAATCGTGGAGCCAACTGGCATAGTTGTGCTTGAGGTACCGCGCGAAGTCGTCCCGCAGGCTGTCCTGCAACGTCCGAAGGGCGTCCTGGAGGCCCGGCTCGTCGGCCTGGCCAAGACGGACCTCCCATTCGGCCAGCTCGACGACCAGCTCGACCCACTCGCGCCAGCCCATCGGGGAGCCGCGCCGGGACTCCAGCTCCCGGAATCGGGTTGCGAAGTCGCGAGAGAGGCGCTGCTGGCGAATTCGTTCGCCTTCGAGCAGGCGGGTGACCACCGACAGGATCTGGCGAGGGTTGACCGGCTTGGTAAGGTAGTCCGACACCTCCGCGCCGATCGCGTCACGGAGCGTATCGGGCCCCTCGCTCTTGGTGACCATCACAACCGGGAGGGCATGGTCCATCGCCCGAATCGACTGGAACAGCTCGAGGCCCCGGCGACCGGGCATCTGCTCGTCCAGTAGCACGACGCCGTAGTTCTGCCGTTGGAGCAGCACCATGGCATCGTCACCGTGCGTGGCAGTTTCCACGGTGAACCCCTGCTCCTGGAGGAACAGGATGTGGGACATGAGGCTTTCGACCTCATCGTCCACCCAGAGGATGCTCCGGGGTCGGCTCATGCAGGAAAGGTACGGGCTGGGGAAGGGGTGCACAACGCGTGGGGTCAAGGACTTGGCAGCCGTGGCCCACGTTCCGGCCGGTCGCTGGCACCCGTCCCGAGCGGTCCATACATTCGGCAAGATGACGCAGGTGATGGTCTCGGCGAACCTCCTGGCCGTCCGGTTCGGGGCGCTCGGGGACGTCCTCCTGGCGACCCCCCTCCTGCGGGCTATCCGCCGGCGGTACCTGGACATGCGCGTGACCGTCCTCACCCACCGCCGCTACCTCCCGCTTCTGTCGGACAATCCCCGGATCGACGAGGTCATCGGGGTGACGCGCGACGATTCCCTGCTCGCCCTTAGCGCCCGGCTCCGAGCCGCCCGGTTCAGCCACCTCCTCGACCTGGAGAACGGCCCCCGAAGTTGGCCGTTTCGGCTCCTCGCGCCGGGCCGGTGGCGGGCGGCGCCGCAGTACCGGCTGGCCAAGGAGTTCCTCATCCGCTTCAAACGGAGCCACTACCCGGAGGACTCCACCGTTACCGATCGCTACTTCGAGGCGGCAAGGCACCTCGGGGTCGCTCCCGATGGCGGTCCGGCCGAATTCTTCCTGAACCCCGAAGCCGAGGAGCGCGCGGATGCGTGGCTGGGGAAGATCGGCCTGGGAAATCAGCACCCGTTCGTCGCGTTCGCGCCGAGCGCGGGGCAGGCGACCAAGCGTTGGCCGCGAGACTATTGGGTGCGTCTGGTACGTCGGATCACGAGCACGGGTGCCGGGGCGGTATTCCTCGGCGGGCCTGAGGATGCGCCGCTGACCGGAAGCATCGCCGAGCGCTGCGGGGCCGAAACCGCGAACGGTGCCGGCGTGCTGTCACTTCAGGGCACCGGCGCCGTGCTCAAGCGAGCGGCGGCACTCGTGACCGGTCAGACCGGTGCGATGTACATGGGGGCCGCACTCGGCACGCCGCTCGTTGCATTATTCGGCCCCACCGTGCGGGCGTTCGGCTACTATCCGTACAACGCGGCCCACGCGCTCCTGCTCGAGCGGAACTTGCCTTGTCGCCCGTGCAGCTTTTCCGGAGGGGAGGAGTGCCCGTTGTCGCATCACCTTTGTCTTCGGCAGATCCAGCCGGACGCCGTGTACGCGGCGCTCTGCCGGGTATTGGCGTGAGCTGGGCCAGCCCGTTGTTACGGCTGCTTCCCCAGACCGCTCGGGGGCCAAAGCGGGACGGCGTCTTCGCACTCTGGCTTACCGTACGCGTGGCGCAGGACCTGTTCACCGATCCGCCGCCGCCCGAGCGCGCTCATCGCAGGCGGGTGGCCGCGCTCGGGCACCGCCTCTCGAGCCTGATGCTGCCCACTCCCCTCCGCCGGGCGCTGTCCGGCGCGGTTACCGACCTCGAGCAGGGCGACCCCGCGTCGGCGGTCCAGGTCCTGAGCCAGCTCGTGGCTCCTGCGCGCGAAGGCGCCGGCCCCGACGCCGCCGAAGCCCTGGCCGACGCCGCCAGATCTGCCCGCCTGGCGTTGCGTCATGGCTGACGCGCATCGGCCCGGGCGGCGGCGCGGCTCTACGCCGCTCGAATCGCTGGTGGCCCGGATTGACGAGTCCCGGCCGGACGCTCCGTCTCCGGACACCGTGCCATCGGGCTTCCCCTCGCTCGACCGCGTGCTTGGGGGCGGCTTCCGACGCCAGGACCTCGTGGTGCTCGGCGGCGACATCGGGAGCGGGAAGTCCGCGCTCGCACTGGCTGTGGCGCTGCGTGTAGCGCGCCAGGGCCTGCCGACGCTGTTCCTTTCGGGCGAGATGGGCGAGGAGCGCCTCAGAGAACGCGCGCTCGCCATCGAAGGCCGAGTGACCGTAGACGAGTTGCGGCAGGGACGACTGGGAGACGAGGCTCGGGCCGCGGTGGGGGCCGCCGCCGTTTCGCAGCGGAGCCTGCCGCTGCTGCTCCGGTCGCTGGTGGAACCCGGCTTCGCCGAGATCGAAGGCGCCTTCGACGTGCTGCCGCGGCGGCGGCTCGCCGTCGTGGATTACGTCCAGTTGCTCCAGCCGCCGGGGCTGCCCCGCCAGGAAGATCGAACCGCCGGCGCGACCCGCTGGCTCAAGGCGCTCGCGGTTCGTCAGGATGTCGCCGTGCTGGCAGTCGCCCAGCTCCCGCTCCATCGCGGCGCCCGCGCCGATCCTCGTCCGACGCTCCACGATCTGGGCGGGCGCGGCGCGGTGAAGCAGCACGCCGACCTCGTGCTCGGGTTATATCGGGAGGAGATGTACCGACCGGGTCAGGGGATGGAGGGTGCGACCGAGTTGATCATCCTCAAGAACCGCAACGGGCCCACCGGCTTCGTCGACCTGTACTTCCATCAGCGGTGGCTTCGCTTCGAGGACCTGCTGGACCGCGATTGACCCGCGGCTTATGTTTGTCCAACTGAGGGAGCCGCAAGGAGTTCGGCGATGGCCGGTCACAGCAAGTGGAAGCAGATCAAGCGCAAGAAGGCGGTGACGGACGCCCGCCGCGCCTCGGCGTGGACCAAGATCATCCGCGAGATCACCGTCGCGGCCAAGGTCGGCGGCGGCGATCCCGATGGTAACCCGCGCCTGCGTCTCGCCGTCGACTCGGCTCGCGCGGTGAACATGCCGAAGGAGAACATCGAGCGCGCGATCAAGAAGGGCACCGGTGAGCTGGAGGGCGCGTCGTTCGAGGAGCTCACGTATGAAGGCTACGGGCCCGGTGGCGCCGCGATCTTCATCGAGACGACGACCGACAACGCCAACCGCACGGTGGCCGAGATTCGCCACGCCTTCAGCCGCAACGGCGGAAATCTTGGCGCCTCCAACTCGGTCGCCTGGATGTTCGACCGGAAGGGGCAGATCTATCTCGACGCCACCAAGCTCGACGAAGACGGGACGCTCGAAGCGGCGCTCGACGCCGGGGCCGAAGACTTCGCACGCGAGGGTGATCAGTTCGTGGTGACGACGACGCCGGCCGCGTTTCACGCGGTACAAGACACGCTCCGCGCGCGCAAGATCCCCGTGGACTCGGCCGAGCTGGCGATGGTCCCGAAGAGCACCGTCCGGGTCGAGGGGGCGGATGCCGAGCGCATTCTCAAGCTGGTCCAAACGCTCGAAGAGCTGGAGGACGTGTCGAAGGTCTTCTCGAATTTCGACATCGATGCCACGCAGCTCGCGGAGGCGGAAGCCTGAGCCGACTTGCCCCATGAAGGTGCTCGGCATCGACCCCGGCACGGCGGTCCTGGGCTACGGGGTCGTGGAATCCTCGCCGGACCGGCCCGCACGCCTGCTCGAGTGCGGCATCCTCCACACCAACGCGCGCGACCCCCTGCCCTCCCGCTTGCGGGTCCTCTATGATGGCATCCAGGCGCTTCTCGCGCGCCATCGCCCCGACGCGATGGCGGTGGAGAGCGTCTTCTACGCCCGGAACGTCCGCACGACGATGGTCATGAGCCACGGCCGGGGCGTGGTGCTCCTCGCGGGCGAGGAAGCCGGAGTGCCGATCAGCGAGTACACGCCCGCCATGGTGAAGAAGACAGTCGTGGGCCGAGGGGCGGCGATGAAACCCCAGGTGGGGTACATGGTCGCGCAGCTCCTCCGGCTCCGGAGCGCGCCCGAGCCCGCGGACGCGGCGGACGGCGTCGCGATCGCGCTTACCCACCTGCTGCTGACCGGCCGTCGGACGGGTCCCGCGCGGACGGCGCTGGTGCGATGATCGCGACCATCACCGGCGTCCTCGCGGCGACGGACGGCGACACGATCGTTCTCCAGACCGACGGTGGGGTCGGCTACGCGGTGACCGTCCCGCTCGGCGTTTTCGAACGGCTTCCCCATCCGGGCACCCGGGTGAGCCTCTACACCGAGCTGGTGGTGCGGGAGGACGGCTGGTCGCTCTATGGCTTCGACCGGGCCGGTGACCGCACGGTGTTCCAGCGGCTCCTGGGCGCAAGCGGTTTCGGACCGAAGCTGGCGCTCGCCCTGCTGTCGGCGCTCGGACCCGACCGGACGGTGCGCAGCATCCGCGAGCGGGACATCGCCGCCCTGAGCACCGTGAGCGGCATCGGGAGGAAGAAGGCCGAGCGCCTCGTACTCGAGTTGCGCGACCGCTTCGACGACGTGCCGGTCGTGGTCGAGCGCCCCGCCTCAGGCTCGGACCAGGCGGTGCGGGCGCTGGTGAGTCTGGGCTACGCTCCCGGTGCGGCGGAGGACGCCGTGCGCGGCGCGCTGGCTACCGGCGCCGACGGCGATACGGCGGCCGTGGTGCGCCGGGCGCTGGCGGGGCTGACGAATAAGAAGTGAGGAGTGTCACTTCTCACCTCTTACCTCTTAGTTTTCGGCGGTCCTCCTAGAACGGATCCCCCATGCCCGTCCCCGCGCTCACTGCGGAATGGAACTGTACCCGCTGCGGGACCACGAACCGGAAGCTGGTGCCCGCCGCCACGCCGCGCACGATCGATCGCTGCGCGCACTGTGGGGCGAAGCACCTGGTCGAGCCGGGCGCGCAACCTCGCGTCCGGTGGACGGCGGTCGCGACATGACCCGCATCCAGGTCACCACACCCGACGCTCTGCCGGACGAGCGGGTGGACGCCGCGCTGCGGCCGTCCCGCCTCGACGAGTTCGTGGGCCAGCAGCAGGTCAAGGGAGCCCTCCAGATTGCGATCGACGCGGCCCGCGCGCGCAAGGATACGCTGGACCACATCCTGTTCTTCGGGCCACCGGGGCTGGGCAAGACCACGCTCGCAATGCTGATGGCCCGCGAGATGGGCGTCCAGCTCCGCACGACATCGGGCCCGGTGCTCGAGAAGCCCGGCGATCTGGTCGGCTTGCTCACGGGCCTCGGGCCCGGCGACATGCTCTTCATCGACGAGATCCACCGCCTGCGTCCGACGCTGGAGGAGTATCTCTATCCGGCGATGGAGGACTTTCGGGTGGACGTGCGCATCGCCGACGGACCCAACGCCCAGACCATCCCGATGACGCTCGAGCGGTTCACCCTGATCGGCGCGACGACGCGATTCGGGCAGCTCACGCCTCCCATGCGCGCCCGTTTCGGCATCGTGGAGCGCCTCGGCTTCTATCCGGTCGAGGACCTCAAGACCATCGTCGAGCGCTCGGCGACCATCCTCAAGGTCCCGATGGACCAGGCCGGCGGACTGGAGATCGCGCGGCGGAGTCGGGGCACACCTCGCGTGGCGAACCGCCTGCTGCGGCGGGTGCGTGACTTTGCCCAGGTCAAGGCGGACGGCCGGATCACGGGCAGCGTCGCCACCGATGCGCTGGCACGGCTCAACGTGGACGAATTCGGGTTGGACGACATGGATGCGCGGATTCTGCGCACGATCATCGAGAAGTTCGGCGGCGGACCCGTGGGCATCGGCACGGTCGCGGTGGCCGTGGGCGAGGACGAGGGCACGTTGGAGGAGGTCTACGAGCCGTTCCTGATCCAGCAGGGATTTCTCGAGCGCACTCCGCGGGGCCGCTGTGCCACGCCGCTCGCATACCGCCGCTTCGGCATCAAGCCACCTTCCAGCCAGGCCGCGTTGTTTTGACGCCAGATCAGGGATTCACCCTTTCCGACTTCGATTACGAACTCCCGCCCGAGCTGATCGCCCAGTCGCCGATCGAAGAGCGGAGCGCCAGCCGGCTCCTGGCCGTGCGACGCACCGGCCGGCTCGTCGGCGGGCCCACGGGTTTCGAGGACCTGATCTTCAGCGATCTTCTCGGCTTGATCCCTGCGGGCGACTTGCTCGTGCTCAATACCAGTCGGGTCCGCCACGCGCGCCTGCTCGGCACGCGCGCCTCGGGCGCGCCCGCGGAGGTCCTGCTGATCCGCCCGCTGCCGGACGGGACCTGGCTCGCCCTCGGCAAGCCGGGCAGCGCGCTCGAGCCGGGCAAGCGTATCCAGCTGGACGCGGGGACCTCGGTGGAGACGGTGGAAGTGCTTCCCGACGGCCATCGACGGGTCAAAGTCGTGGGTGCCACGGCCGAACAGGTGATGACGCGCCTGGGGCGGGTACCGCTGCCGCCGTATATCGCGCGCGAGCCGGTGGCCCTGGACGCCGTGTACTACCAGACGGTGTACGCCAAGCGGGAGGGCAGCGTCGCCGCTCCGACCGCGGGCCTCCATTTTACCAACGAGCTGCTGGACGCGCTGTCGGCCAAGGGCGTCATGATCACCGGGCTGGACCTGGAGGTGGGACCGGGCACGTTCAAGCCGGTCGAAACCGAGCCGATCGAGAACCATCCGATGCATGCCGAGCGCTTCGACATTCCCGGCCGGGTGGCGGCGCTCACCGCCGAGGTGCGGCGGAGCGGCGGTCGGCTGTGGGCGGTGGGAACGACCGTCGTCCGCGCGCTCGAGAGCGCCGCCGATCCGAGCGGCTCGGTGCGGCCGGGCCCGGGAGAGACTTCGCTGCTGATTTTGCCCGGCTACCGGTTCAAGGTGGTTGACCGTCTCATCACGAATTTCCATCTGCCGCGATCGACCTTGCTCATGCTCGTGAGCGCATTCGCCGGGTACGAGACGACGCAGGATGCGTATCGCTATGCCGTGCAACGCCGGTATAGGTTCTACTCGTACGGCGACGCGATGGTGGTGATGTAACGGGGGAACCAGCCATGACTATGCAATCACCCTTCTCCAATCCCGCAAGCACGGCTCCCGCCGACGCCGCCGGCTACACCAGGGCCATCCTCGAGATCCTCGGCGAGCAGGATCCGCTGGCGGTCATGGCCGAGCTGGTTCCGTGGGTGGAGCAGCGCGTGCGCGGACTGGACGACGCGGCCCTCCGCCGGCCGGAGAAGCCGGGCAAGTGGTCGGTGCTCGAGGTCGTGCAGCATCTCGCGGACACCGAGCTGGTCTACGGATACCGGGTCCGCATGATCCTGACGCAGGACACGCCCCCGATCCCCGGCTACGATCAGGACGACTGGGCCAAGACCCTTCGCTATCGCGACGTGCCGCCGGGCGAGGCGCTGGCCCAGCTGCGCGCACTCCGGCCGGCCAACCTCCGGTTGCTTCGCTCGCTCGACCTGGCCCAGCGCCGCCGGGCGGGGCTGCACTCGGAGCGCGGACTGGAAAGCGTGGAGCACATCGCGCGCATGATCGGCGGGCACGACCTGGTGCACCGCCGGCAGATCGATCGGATCATCGCGGCTCTCGGTTGATGTTCGAGTTCCGGGTCGATGCCTCGGCCGGCCTCGCCCGGGCCGGCCGCCTCTCCCTTCCCCATGGTAC
>CAZFKN010000014.1:32101-40511 GCA_964519805.1 uncultured Gemmatimonadaceae bacterium | reverse complement strand
ATCGAGCGCGCCAATGGCAGGTTGCTGGATCAGGTAGAAGTCAGCGTGAACGTCACCGAGGCGAGTTCCGGGCGGCAGCGGTGGTCCGGTGAGTTCGTGTCACGCAGCGCCGACGGGTTTCAGCCGAACGAGCGATTCTCGCTGACGCTGAGCACGGGCCAGAAGGGGACGGCCAACGTGAGCCGGACGCTCCTCGACAGCCGGAGCCCCGATACGACCGTCATCGAGTTCATGGGGTCGGGCGCGCTGAGCTGAGGTGGGTCAGCCGCCCTCCCAGCGATCAGGACAGGTCGGCGACCGAGCAATCCTTCACGCGCCCGTCGATGATGCGCCGGGCGAACGCACCGCAGCCCCTGATGGCGGATGCTTCCGTGGGGTAGGTACTGCCGCCGCTGAAGGCCCGCAGATCCGTGTGGCGCCCGATCAGGAGATCCAGCGTCCAGCGTCCGGAGCCCCGGATCTGGAACGTCCGCGCGATGATGGCGAAGCCCTTGTACGAGTGAGGATCCAACTGCGAGCCCTGACGGAGGAGCTTGAAGTATAGCGCCTATTCGTCGAAGATCTCGCGAAAGAGTCCGGCAAGGTCGATCTCGAGTCACCGATCCAGGCAACACCCAGCGTAGGGGGTCGAGCGGAAGCCAGTTGCCGCCCCGTTCGGCGGCCTGTACCTTCTCGCGAACGCCCTCCCCCTGCGGCATGCGGCGACCGCTCGCCCGACCCTTCGCCCTGGCACCTGTGTGACGCCAGAACCTCAAGGGCCAGAAGCCCTTTTTGTCAGCCATCTCGGCTGGATCGAACGGGTCGCGGGCGCGCTCTCCCGCCGCCACGGCTCCAGCAAAGAGGACGCCGAGGACTTCGCCTCCTGGGCGAAGCTCAAACTGCTGGAAGACGACTACGCGGTTTTCCGGAAGTTCCGCGGCGAAAGTTCCCTTACCACCTACCTCACCGTCGTCATCGCGATGCTGTTCCGCGACTACCGGACGCACCGCTGGGGCCGCTGGCGGCCCTCGGCCGCGGCCCGTCGGCACGGTGCGCTGGCGGTCCGGCTGGAGACCTTGGTCTACCGCGACCAGCTTCGCCTCGAACAGGCGGGCGAGCAGCTCCGCACCGCGGGCCTCACCGATCTCCCCGATCCCGCGCTGGCCCGCCTGCTCGCCGCGCTCCCGGCGCGCCGCACGCTGCGGCCGATGCCCGTCGGCGCCGATCCGCTGTCCGATGCGCCTGCGGCGGATCGAGCCGACGATCTCGTCGCCGCGGACGAGGCCGAAGCCGGGAAGAGGGTGATCGACGGCGCGCTCGATCGGCTGCCGCCGGAGGATCGGCTCATGCTCCGCATGCGGTTCTGGGAGGGGATGACGGTGGCGGCTATCGCGCGCGGACTCGGGCTGCCGCAGAAACCACTCTACCGCCGCATGGATCGCGCGCTGGCGGATTTGCGGGTCTACCTGGAGGAATCCGGCGTGTCCCAGGACGAGGTGCAGGCGGTGCTGGAGGAGCGTGCCGTGTGACGCAACCGGGACAATGCGCGGGTGTGTCCATCTAATCGAGTAAGCCATGGCCTGGAGGCCCGTTAGGGTGAGTCAACCTGTGATCGATCCGGAACGGCTCGCGGCACTGCTGGACGGCCGGCTCGGCGCCGCGGAGCGGTCCGAGTTGCTGCAGCAGCTCGCCGCGTCGGGCTCGGCGTTCGAGGCATACGCCGACGCTGCCGCCGTCGTCAGCGAGCTGCAGACCGCGCCAACCCGCTGGCTGACCCCGATGCGCTGGATCGCGATCGCCGCCGTGCTCGCGGGGCTGGCGCTCGCGCCGTGGCTCTGGATGCGCATGCGCCCGGCCAACCGGGACGATCCCGGACGCTTCGTCGCGCTGCTCACGTCGCCTGCCGGCGGCGTGCCGGCCGGATGGAACGCGGACCCGTGGGGCTCCGTACGCGGCTCGGACCAACCACTCACGGCCGCCGCACGCGCGACACGACTGGGGGCGCGCCTGACGGATCTCTCACTCGCGGTCCAGCGGCGTGATTCCGCGGCCGGCACGCTCGCCGCCGATGTCCGTGCACTGCTCGAAACCGTACCCGCCGCGGGACCAGTCGGCGCCATGTACCACGACATCGGCACACGCGCCGGCGCCGCACCGTCGGACCTGGCGCCATTACTGACACAGGCGGGACGCGCTGCGGCGCGTCTCGCCGGCGCGGACCTGGTGCAACTCGGAGCGTGGGTGGAAGCGGCCCGGGTCGCCGCCGCCGTACGGGACGCGGCGTTCTTCGATTCACCGCAGAGTCGCAGGATGCTGGCACGGGCGAACACACTCACGGGCCTCACGGAGCCGGCCCGCTCTCTGATCAGCCGCTTGCAAGCCGAGCTATCGGCCGAGCGCGCGCCGGAATGGCACGCGCTCGGCCGCGCCTTGACGGAGTTGCTGGGAACACTCGGCAGCTCGGGGTGACCGACGACTAGTGGCCGCCGGACGGCACGCAGGAGTAGGCGGTGCTGTTCGCCGGCTCGCGCGGTCCCACGAACACCAGGTCGGGCCACGGGCTCGGCGGGTTGGGGAACAGACAGCTGAACGCGTGGAAGTGCGGCATGGGTGTTCCTTCCGCCGGCGGGATCCCCTGGTGCAGGGGCCCGGGGAGTGACTCCTCGAGTATGACGTTCGATACGAGCAGTCTGATGTAGTCCTGCTTCGGATACAGCGGTGTCAGCGGCAGACCAGGAAAGCCGTTGAGGCCGTCCAGCCGCCACGCAAGCGACGACCCTTGCATCCCGGTCGTCGTCCATACGACGTGCCAGCCCACCCGATAGAGCGTGCTGCTGTATTTCCCCCACCTCAACTCCCACGCCCCTTGCGGATTCGGGCACACGCCGATTCCGGGCGGAAGCGTGACCCGGGCACAGAGATTGGGAACCTTGTCCGTTTCCGGGTCGGGCAGCGGCGGCGTGAAGTTCGACAGGTCGAACAGGTAGTCGGGAAGCCCCGAGACCGTTCCTCCGGGAGCCTGCGCCGTCGCCAGATCCAGGATGCGGTTCTCCAGCGCGATCGCGCTGTGCGCCTTGCCGGTCGGGAGAACGCCGGGATCGGGGCTGTCGTATGCCGCATCGTAGAACACTCGCGGGTAGTGCGGCTCCATGTTGCCATCGTGCTCGCAGTCACACACCATGAGCACGTGCATCTTGGTCGGTCTCGGCAGCAGCACACAAAGACCGGAGACCGTGACCTCGAGCGTGAACGCGTTGGACATAGGCATTCCCCCTGGCTGTGGTCAGTCACCCGTATAGCGGAATGCGCCCCACGCGGCGGGTGAGCGGAGCGTCGCCTCGGACGAGCGCAGCAGGAGCAACTGCGCCTCCCGAAGCGAGCGGGCCGCGTCACCGGATTGTCGGTAGGCGCGATGGAACTCGACCATCAAGGGGAGGGAAAGCACATCGTCAACTCGCCACAGCGTCCCGAGCACGCCGCCCGCACCGGCGGCGAGCAGCGAGCCCGCCAGACCGGCGAATCCCGCCGACCGCCCGGCGCGCGGCCGAGCAGTCTCGCAGGCGGACAGCACGACCAGGCGCAGTCCGTGCAGGTCGAGGCGCTCGATGTCCGCAGCGCTGAGGCGGCCGTTCGATCCGGCGGCGGTGTCGGGCGCGAGGGCGAGGGTGGACTGTTCCGGGCGGACATCGTCGAACAGAGCGTGACCGGCGTAGTGCGCGACGTCGACGTTGCGCAGGCCGGCTTCGAGCGCCCGGCGGGTCGCGCCGGCGCGGCTCAGCGTGCGCGCGCCGGCGTAGAGCGAGCCGACGGAGTCGGCCTCGACCGTTGCTCCCGGTAGCGGCAAGAGTCGGGGGAACACCCGCGGGTCGAACGCCGGATCGGAGACGATCGTTGCCCGGAGGGGCTGGCCCAGGAGGCCCGGTGCCGGGCGGGCCGCGTCGCGCAGGCTCACGCCAAAGCGCAGCGGGTGAGTCTCGAGGAGATAGTGCCCACGGGCCGCGTCATGGAGTGCGGGGAAGGGGACGCCGGCGACGTCACCATCGGCGATCAGCACGAGGGGGGTACCGTCGCCACCAAGCTGGCGCTCGATCGGTCGCACCAGCCACTCATACAGGGCGCTGAGGCCGTACGCGGTCGCCGGGTCATGGACCCGCAGCTCGAGCGCTGAGCGCAGCCGTGCGATCGTGCGCGCGAGCGAATCGCGATCGACCGTTGTGCGGGTGAGCTGGACGTTCGAGCCGGTGACGGTCCAGATGAGCAGCGTGTCACCGATCAGCGCATAGTCGACGGCCACCTGGCCGGCCGGCATCGCCGGCACGAACGCAGTCGCGGGAGCGGCCGGAGCCGCCACGCCGACACGAGCGGGGGCTCCCCCGCCCAGGGCATTGGGCACCGGAGCGAGAGACATCCGGGCGCGCTCGATGTCCGCGAGCGCGGCGCTCGTGTCGCCCGCAGCGAGACGCAGCAGGACCAGGCGATCGACGAGACGCCTGGCCGTCTCCAGCAATGAGGCGCGAAGATCCGCGTTCTCGGTTCGGGCGCTCGCAGTGTCGAACAGGGCGAGTGCCCGGTCGAGATCGGCGGTCGCCGCCTCGACGCGACCCGCGCCGAGCAAGACCTCCGATCGGGCGACCAGTGCGGGCAGCAGGCGGACCACGTTGCGCTGGCTCGTGAAGAAGGCGACGACCGAATCCAGGGCAGCGATCGCGGCGTGGGTGCCGCCGGTGGGGGCGAGTCCCGCTTCGGCAAACTGGAGATCGGACTCGAACCAGCGGCGCTCAAGCCCCGGTGCCAGGGCCTCCACGATGGCCCGGGCGGAGGCGAGGTCTTGCCGCGCGGCAGCCGTGTCGCCCGAGGCCGCGGTCAGGCGAGCTCGCGCGATTCGCGCTTCGGCCAGATAGATCGGCCTGCCGGTCTGCTCGGCAACTCGCACGTCCTCAGCCTGAATCCGCGCGGCCGCCAGCGGGAATCCGTCGCTCGAGACGAAGCGGGCCCCGAAGTAGAGCAGGTTGTGCGCCCAGACAGACCCATGGTACGGGCGCAACGCCGTGAGGGCTCGATGGATTGCGGGATATTCCGCCGCCGGGTCGCCCAGGTACTGGCGTGTGTCCGCCTGCATCTGCAGCATCGCGCCGGCGTATTCCGGATCCCCCGCCCGGGCGAACAGCGAAGCCGCCGGCTGGAACTCCCGGAGGGCCTGTTCGTAGCGTCCGCGGCGCATGAGCGTCGTCCCGAGCACCCACCGAGCCCGACCGGCGAGGGCGGGTTGGGTCATCGTGTCGGCGGTTGCAGTCACGCGGCGCACCATGGCTTCGGCTGCGGGGAGCCGGCCTTGGTACACCAGGACCGACGCCAGCAGGACTCTCGCCCAGGCGACGAGTGCCGGGGAGCGACCGCCGCGGGAGATCGCGCGCTGGAACGACCGCTCCGCGTCAGCGTAGTCGCCGGCGCGGAAGGCGGCGCGCCCCGAGGCGTAGTCGCGGTGTGCTGACGCAAGCACGCGTGTGGCTCCGGACTCCTTGGCCGTCGCGTCGATGGCGTGCACTGCCTCGGCCAACGTCGCATCCCTCCCCTCCTCCACGAGCCCGTTGCCCACCGCCCGCGCGAGACCGAGCCACCGATCGGCACGAGGCCCATCGCCTTCCTTGGCCCCGGCGCCCCACTCGTCGAGCAGCCGATCCCAGCCGAGCGCCAGCGCCTCCTGCGGAGCCGTCCTGACATACCCCGCGACGTCCGCGGCATCGGCGCCAGGGACCGGTGCGATCGCCGATGCCGTCGCCGAGCCCGTCTCCATCGGCCCTTGCGTCCGATGCCTCGCCTCAGCTGCCCAGCCGGAGGTCGAGTCCAGCTCGAGATAGGCATTCCAGGCTGCCTCGGCCTGGCGGTCGAGTCCAAGGAGCTCGAGACCCAGCGCCAGGTTGAAGCGCGCTGCCGGATCGCCTGCTTGCAGCTGGAGCGCTCGATCGGCCGTCTCGATGGCCTCGATCAGGTCGCGCGGGGTCTGATCCCGCTCGGCGCGGACCAACAGCGCGGCCGAGAGGTCGGCGAGGATCGGCGCTCGAGGCTCGGCGAGCCGCGAAGCGGTCCGCAGGTAAGCGACGGACCGCTCGATCGGAATTCCCTGATCCGGTGTCCAGAGGAGGTCTATCAGGGCGGCCGCGTGAAGCGCGGAGGGGTCGGCTTCGGTATGAACCTGGGCCGAGGCGCGCTGGGCGAGGTCAAGGAGCGGGGGTGAGGAGCTGCGCCCGGCCGCGGCGGCGCCGCACTTCGCTCGAGGCATGGTGCCGCCGGGCGGGACCGCGTTGACGCACGGCCGGTAGGCGACCGGGATCGACACGCGCGGCTGGATGGTTCGCTCCACGCCGGCCCGGGCAAGCTCGGCCACGAGCCCGCGGCGTTGGGGATCGGAAGGAGCCGAATGGCCGAGGGGGCTACAACCGAGGAGGCCGCAACCGAGGCCGAGCATGACAGCCCGGAGGACCAGCCGATCGAAGGCAAGCCCCCTGATCTCCACGCGCGGGCGCGGGAGGTGCCCAAGCTTCCGAGTGTCCGGGATCGGGGATCCCCATATCCAGCCGAGGGGTACGACCGTACGGTCCAGTCGGGGGGCGGGCTAGGGCGATTTTGCGACAGCGAGGGGCTGCTTTGCGACAGAGACCGAGCCCGGGAAATCCCTCCTCGGCGTCCGTCCCATGTCACAGTCCTACTTCCTTGAAGAACGGAGGCCATCATGGCCACCCTACCACGAGGCTACACCCCGCTTCCCGGGAGCGAGCGCACGCCGCTTGCCCGGGCGCGGCTCATCGGCGCGGCTGATCCGAACGAGAGCATCCTCGTGACCATCCGGGTACGTCCCCGAAACGCCACGTCGGGGCTCGCCGCGACGCTGAAAGCGGCTGCGAGCGCCCGGCCGAGCGAGCGCCGCTACCTGAGTCGGGACGAGCTTGTCGCGGCCCACGGGGCGGACCCCGCCGACCTGGGCAAAATCGAAGACTTCGCGCATGGGCACGGGTTGACTGTCGCGGACGCCAACGCCGCCGAGCGGAGCGTGAAGCTCCTCGGCACGGTGGCGGCGTTCAGCAGCGCGTTCGGCGTCGATCTGTCCCGCTACGACTATTCGGGCGGGTCCTATCGCGGGCGCACCGGCCCGATCCACGTGCCGGAGGATCTCGCCCCGCTGATCGAAGGCATCTTCGGCCTGGACGATCGCCCGCAGGCACGCGCACACTTTCGCCGCAGCGCGCCGGTCGGAGCGGTCCGGCCGCGCACCGGCGGAGGAACCTCCTACACGCCGCCGCAGCTGGCAAAGCTGTACAGCTTCCCGACGGGTGTGACCGGGCGCGGCCAGTGTATCGGCATCATCGAGCTTGGTGGAGGGTATCGCACCGCCGATATCAAGACCTACTTCACCGGGCTCGGCATCAAGCCGCTGCCCAAGGTCAAGAGCAAGTCGGTCGATGGCGGGCACAACCAGCCGACCACGGCTGACAGCGCGGACGGCGAGGTTATGCTGGACATCGAGGTCGCAGCCGGCGTCGCCCCCGGCGCCGAGATCGTCGTCTACTTCGCTCCCAACACGGACGCCGGGTTCCTCGACGCCGTGCGCGCGGCGGTTCACGACAACAAGAACAAGCCGTCGGTGGTATCGATCAGCTGGGGCGCGGCCGAGCGCTACTGGACCACCCAGGCGATGCGCGATATGGACCAGGCCTTCCAGGAGGCCGCGGCGCTCGGCGTCACAGTGTGCTGTGCCGCGGGTGACGATGGCTCGTCGGATCTCCGCGGCGGAAGCGACGGCTTGCTCCATGTCGACTTTCCCGCGTCGAGCCCCTACGCTCTCGGTTGCGGCGGGACGCGGGTGGACGCCAACGGCACGATCGCGAAGGAAGTCGTTTGGAACGAGGGCCAGAACGGGGGCGCGACCGGCGGCGGGATCAGCGACGTGTTCGATCTCCCCAGCTGGCAGAAGACCGCGAAGGTGCCGGCATCGGCGAACCCGGGAGGCCGGATCGGCCGCGGTGTGCCCGACGTCGCCGGCGACGCTGACCCGCAGACCGGCTATCAGGTCCTCGTCGATGGCCAGGAGCTGGTCATTGGCGGGACGAGCGCTGTCGCGCCGCTCTGGGCGGGATTGATCGCGCTCATGAACGAGGGCCTGGGCCGCAGCGCAGGGTATCTGAACCCGGTGATCTACGGGCTTCCGGTTAGCGCGAAGGCCTTTCGGGATATCACGAGCGGCAACAACGACACCACCAACGCCGGCGGCGCGTATCCGGCCCGGCCCGGCTGGGACGCGTGCACGGGGTTGGGGAGTCCGGTGGGAAGGAAGCTGTTGACGGCGCTGGGCCAGGGTTCGGGGTGACGCGAGCCCGGGGCCCCCGTCGGTGAGGCGGCGTCCGCCGCGATTCGGAGGCGGGGATTCTCTTCGGGA
>CAZFKN010000014.1:29497-32001 GCA_964519805.1 uncultured Gemmatimonadaceae bacterium | reverse complement strand
GCCGCCGTGGCCGGGCGCGGAGGAAGCGGTTCCGTCACCGGGGCGGTGGCCGTAGAGCCGCCGCTGCCCTTGGCGGCTAGGCATGCTGCGGTAGGGAGGCCTCCAGCGCGCCAAGCGCTTCGCTCGCTGTGGCGAAGCGGCGGGCGGGGGACTTGGCCAGGGCGGTCCGCAGAGCGACGTTGGTTGCCGGCCCCACCGCCGGACGCACGGTCGTCAGCGGCGGCACGGGGTCCAGCGCATGGCGCGACAGGATGGCCTCGCGGGTGGGGCCCGTGAAGGGCGGCGCACCCGCAAGCATCTCGTACAGTACGCAGCCCAGGGAATACACGTCGCTTCGGCCGTCCAGCCGTGTCCCGCCGCCGCGTGCCTGCTCCGGACTCATGTAGTAGGGCGTGCCGACGACGAGGGAGCCGCTCGTGATCGGAGTGTCTCCGTCTCCCATGGCGAGTCGGGCGATGCCGAAGTCCGTCACCCACGCCTGCCTACCCGACAACAGGATATTTCCCGGCTTGATGTCGCGGTGTACCACGCCGGCGGCGTGGGCGTAGTCGAGGCCCGCCGCGACCTGCCGTCCCAGGTCGAGGACCTGGGAGAACGGCAGTTGCCCTGCGCGGGCGAGGCGCTCCCGGAGGGATTCTCCTTCCACGAAGGGCATCGAATACCAGGGCACGTCGCGAGAGACCCCGGAATCGAGCAGCGCGAGGATGCCGGGATGGTGGAGTCTGGCGGTGATCCGGATCTCCCGGAGGAACCGGTCCGGGCCGACCGCAGCGGCAAGGGTAGGATGAAGGACCTTGAGGGCGACGCGGCGCTCGTGCTCCAAGTCCTGGGCCAGATAGACCGTCGCCATTCCGCCGTGGCCGAGCTCGCGCTCGATCCGGAAGCGGTCGTGCAGCGCATCCAGCAATGCCGTCGGGGCGGCCGTCGGAGGCTCCGGAAGGCTGGATGATCAATCTGTGCGCTGCGCAGGGCCGACGCCAGCCGCTGGGTAGTTGCCGCTGACAGACGGCGGCGGGGCCCGGCTTCACTCCACACAGATGCCTGATCCGGTCGCTGCGCGGAGTCGCTGCCCGCCGGCGCGCCCCCTTGATCGATCAACGGACTGGGTCAGTTACACTTCTCGGCCTGGTCGGCCACCGAGAGCGCTACACGCCCCTGGAGCTGCTGTTTGTACTGCCGTCGCTCTCCCGGAGCCAGCTTGTACACATCGACCACGACGGAGCCGAGGTCCTGGTCCGGCTTTCCGAGCATCCTGTCCTGATACGACGTGCGCATCAAGAATCTGGCTCGTACACAGAGCAGGGGCTGGCCGCTGTGGTTCTCGATCTCCCCGCTGACGAACCAATCGGTCCCGGACTGGCTGGTGCCGAAGGTGACGGTGACGCCGGGACTAATCGTCGCGGTCGCGGGCTGGGTATCAGGCTGATGCTTCGGCGTGACGTGAATCAGCGCCTTCCCGAACTTGTCCTCGCTCGTTGCCGTCACGATCACGACGCCGGTGTCGTACGCGGTCACCATGCCGCTGGCGGAGACGGTTGCTACCGTGTCGTTCCCGCTTCTCCACCGCACGGCCCGGCCATGCAGGAAGCCGCCCTTACCGTCGCGCAGCGTCACGTTGAGCTGCAGTGACGAGCCGCTAACAAGGTCGTGTTTCTGGGGCTGCACCTCCACCGATGCCACCGGGACAACGACCGTGACACTCGCCTCGGCGCGCTCACCGTCGGCCTTGTCCGCTCTGATCCGGGCAAATCCCGGCGCGACCGCCGTCACCTCCGCGTCCGATCCGAGCGACGTCACTTTCGCCACGCTGGTGTCGCTGCTCGACCAGATCAGGTCCTTGGCCGGCGCCATCCGGTTGCCCGCGGAGTCCAGCGCCCACACCTGAAGCATCGCAGACCGCCCAGGTCGCACCGTCGCGGTGTCATGGTAGAAGGCGATCCGGGCCTCGACCGGCCGGGGCGCCGGCCAGAAGACCCGCACAGCCGCGAGTGCGCCGATGACTACCGGCAAGACGACCACGGCGCGTCGCGTCGCCTTGGTGCGCGATGTCCACCACTGAGCTAGTCGACTCGTCAGATGGGGCGGTGGCGTTGGCTGCACGTGGAACAGGACGCCATCGGGGGACCGCATGTGCAGCATCGGCGTCGCCCACTCCACCGACCGCGGTAGCGCCAGACTCATTGCCACGCGCGCCTCGGCGACCGCGCCGTCCACCGGGTAGCCGAGCGCGAGTGTGCGGTAGAACTCCCGGGCGAACTCGATCGCGGCCTGGTCGCTGATCTCCCGTTGCATGGAAACGACCGCGGGCAGACCGCGGCGCACGAGCGTCGCGGCCGTGCTGGAAAAGAGATCGTCGCCGCTGCCTTTCGCGCCCTCGCAGGCGTTGAGCACGGTGAGGCGCAGGGTCCTGTGGTTGGCGAGCAGGTCGCTCAGGCCGGTGGCCGCGAGGTCATAGCGGCCGCCCTGCTCATCCGAAAGCGCCAGGTAGCCTTCGCCGTCCGGAC
>CAZFKN010000014.1:2156-29397 GCA_964519805.1 uncultured Gemmatimonadaceae bacterium | reverse complement strand
GTCGTGCTCGACAGGCAAACAAAGCTGCCGGGACGGCGGTCGTAGAGGAGTTCCCAGGGCAGGGCCGCCAGCTCCGGCGCCTGCGTGCGTAGCCTCACCCGCAGGCCCCGCTCGGGCTGCTGGGTGGCTTCCCGGAGGCTCTGCACGAAGAGGTTACGCACGTCGCCGGCGAACAGTGTCTCGAACAGAATGCCGCCGAACTCGCGTGCAGCGGCCTGCCCGGAATCCGAGTCGGCGGACACGGGCGCGACGTCGCGGGTTCCACGGGCGCGCACCAACGTGTCGCCGAGGGCGGCGAGGCGCGCCTGCAACTGGGCCTTGTCGAACGGGAGCCGGGTGACCTCCTGCGTCTGACCCGCGGGCGAGCGGACCACCGCGACGCGGTAGGTACCGCCGCTCCCTGGTTCGATGGCGACCTCGAAGTCGAGATACTCCATTCACTGCCTCTTCGGCTTCGCCTTGATCTCCGCTGCCTTCTGCCTCAGTCTCGCCTCGGGGGTTGCCTTCGCCGATTGCACGCGACCATCATCAGCCTTCCCGTCGGCCCTGGATGCCCGGGATCCGTAAAGCGTGGGCTTTGCACGGACGGACCACTGCTCGCCAGCCCGTTCTACTCGGTTCCCGTGACCCTCACCAGGCATTGGCCCGTACTCCCTCGCGGCGCACCGAAGGCAGCGGGCGCGGTCGTCTTGCTCGTTGGCAAAGGCGAGGAGGATGACGGGTCGTCGGTCGTCGCCGGGCATCGTCACCCTTACCCGCTCAGCCAGGTCAGCATCTTCTCTCGCGCCGCGCCGCTGGCGAAGTACCCCGTATGCGCGACCGCATCAGTCTCGCCGAAGACCATCCGCTGCTCGATGGGGAAGAAGCTCGATCCGTTCGCCTGAAACACGCCGTCGGTCGGCACCACGAGGTCGTTCGCGACCTGAAAGATCTTGTCCATCAGCCGGTCCAGAGCGAACGCCCTCAGCCCCGGCTCGCCCGGGGTGAAGTTCGACGCGAGCGCGAAGTAGCGCGTGTTCCCGGCCCGCGGCCCGGCATTGAGCCACTTGGCGAACTCCCCGTTCGGCCGCATGGCTTGAAGCCCCGGTAGGCCCTTGGCGGCCCCGACTGCCAGCTGCTTGGCAACGGTTACGATCGCCGTAAGCACTTCCGTCGCCCCGGTGTCGGGCAGGAACGTCAGCAGGTTGGTGTAGGTATCGATGAAGTCGCCAATGTGCTCGGCATCGGCCAGCGTGGTGCCCCGGTTCGGCGTGCCGACGAAGACGATGCTGCCGACGCGCACAGTCCGTGAGCCGAGCACCAGGTCGGCCTGGCGCTCGGAGAGAACCCGGCTCACCAGCCCCCCGCGGGAATGGCAGACGATGTCCAGATCGAGGGCGATGCCGTCGGGGAGGTGCTCGATCAGCCACGCCACGTTCTGCCTCGGATCTTCCGACAGCGTGAAATGATCGAAGGCGAATACCCGGCCCTGATAACGTCGGTGCAATGCGGCCACGAACTCCGGGGGAAGCGCACCGAAGGCCGTGTGCGCCCGGCTGAACGTTCCGTGGACCAGGAGCAGCGCCCGGCCGGCGGAGAGCCGTCGGCAGCCCTCGCCATCGATCTCGCCGGCCTCCGCGTCGGCGTAGTCGGACGGCGCAAACGTCCGGAGCCGATACGGCCGGTGCTTCTGCTCCCAGTGACGGGCGAAGGAGTCACTGATCCGCCCGATTCCCGGTTCGAGTATCGGGAAGACCAACACCTGGAGCACTTTCTTGCCGACGGCGCTCCCGAGGCCGCGAGCGCGTGATGCGGGAGGGATGTGATAGGTCCGCGTCGCCGCGCCGCGCGGGGTCGCGTCGCGCGCCGTTGGCGCGGCCTCATCGGGCCGCGGGGCGAAGTGCCAGGAGAGCGCGCCCAGCTCATCGGTTAGGAGCGCCATTTGGCCCCAACCCGCGCCGGGATCGTCCACGGTGATCGCGGTCGCGGCTTGCTCGATGCCTCTTTCCAGGGGCCGATCCGCCCCCGGAAGCTCGCGGGTATCGGCGACCAGGACCCCCGCGGCGTCGAGTGCGCGAGTAAGGTCGGTACCCATCACGGCTCCTGCTCCCCGATGCTGTGGGGCTTAGCCGCCGGCGCAACCGACGTCACGCCCCTGTGGCGGACCACGAAGCTCCTGACCACCGTGGTCCAGTCCTGCCCTCCCACAGGCAGCTTGGGACGCGCGTCCCGCGTGGTCGGGCCGTCCGCGGCTGTTCGCCAGAGCAATTCGAGCGGCGACAATGTGTCCGCCGAGCGCATCCCCCGTTGCGCCAGAAATCCGAAGTCGGTTTGGCTGACGGTGGCAAACAGCTTGACTGTCTCCGTGCCCTCCGCCACGGAGCCTGTCGGATTGTCGGCGTAGGGAAACTCGTCAGGTACCCAGACATCGAATCCACCGGAGGCAGGTGACCCCCCGACCACGAACGGTGCCCCGGTCCTGAGTTGTTCGTTGCCGCCGTAGAGCACCGTGATCCTGCCGGTGAGCCCGAAGTCGAGCAGCGTAAAGAACACCGGCGCGTCATGGTGGTTGGTTACCAGAAAACCGATGGCTTCTCCATCCTCGAATGCGACCTGCCCTCCCGCTTCAGCGGCGGCGACGACCCATCGGCCATCGCCCACCTTGCGCAGCAGCTCCAGCGTGATCTTGCCCCGCAACGCGCTCCCTGGGTCGGGATTCTCCACCGCGAGTGCCGCCCGATAACGCGCCAGTTTCTCGAGATTCGGCACGATCTCCCCAAAGGCCTCGCGCTGTCTGGGGGCCATCATCAGGTCGCCATCCGTGCTCACGACCACCCAGGTAGGCGCCTTGAGCTCGCCCAGCTGGGGCACCGGATCCGCGGGCGTTGCCCGATCTCGGGGGGCGATCAGATAGATCCGCGCGGAGGCCGGCACGGCCTCATCCACCGAAGCGAGCAACCGGGACCGCTCGATGTCCGCGCGAAGCAGAGCCACGTCGGGTGCCGATTCGGGCGCACCCACGACCTGGACCTTGAATGAGAAATCGCCGTAGGCGTGCGTCGTCTCGACGGCACGTCCGCCTGGCGCCACGGTCCCCTTGGCGTCCTCGCGCACGATGCTGGCGTCGGACACGACCGCCCGCACCGCCGTGATCCGGACCTGGCCGATCGGATCCACGCCTTCGCCGCGCTTGGTGCCCTGCGGAAACACGGCCCACTCGGAACCGACCGTCATTCCGTGCGCGGCGCCTCCGGCGAGCGTGACGACGTCGCCGGTGCGTGCCTTCACCTGGATGAAGCTCATCGGCGCGAGGTCGGCAGTGCCGAAAATCTCTCGGTCCGTGCTCCCCTCGGTTTGCGGATGCTGGGCCGCGTTCGTTGCGGTGACGTTGGCCGCCGCACGCTCGAAGACGTCGCGATAGCTGGATCCCGGCGTCGCCCGACGCAGCTCCTGAGCCAGGAAATAGGTCAGCGCGCCGTGCGCAGTGTCGGGCCCGGCCTCCGGCGGCCGGTACTCGAACGACGTCTCCTCGTCTCGGCACCCGGCAATGAGGACGTACTTGCCTCTCGATGGCATCCAGCCGGTCGGAGTCGCCTCACGCAGGTCCGGCCACAGCTCCCGGGGGATCGGTGAAGGCGGGAGGTCGCGCTTCGACCGAGTGTCGGCCGGAATCGAACGGTGCTTCATCCCGAAGACATCGCGTGTAATGGTCCCCGAGTGACACGAATCGAAGATGAGTGTGGTGAACGGTGTCTTCTCCCCAAGCTTCACCAGCCGAAGATGGATCTCGTCGTCAGTGATGTCGCGGTTTGGATCCCGACCGCGTCCGCTGTCAAACGGCACAATCGTCTCGTCCATGCCGTCAGGCTCGTCTCCCTCCCGATCGGTCATTTGGGAGCCGTGGCCCGCATAGTGGATGACGACGATATCGTCCTTGCCCGTTTGGTCGACCAGCAAGTCGAGCGCTGCGAGAATCCGGTCGCGGGAAGCCTGCTCGTTGCGCAGGAGCGTCATGTCCTCCTGGGGAAATCCGAAGCTCTCCTGCAGGATGCTCTGCATCAGCTCGACATCGTTGACGCACCCGTCGAGCTGGCCGACCAGGGGATACTTGTCGATACCTATGAGTAACGCGCGCTTTGCGCGCTCGTCGGGAGCCGTGGACATGGTCCACCTCCTCGGGATCCATCAATTGATCTGGCCCGCCCGCTCCCGCTGCCCGGCCGCAGAAAACCCAATGCAGCCGGACAGCGCGGGTCGCGCGGCGGAATCAGTCTCTTTTTCCGATCAACGCCCACGGCCCTTGTCTGACGGAGGCGGGCCACCTGGATCAGGGGGACTACCCCTTCCCCTGTCAGCCTTGGGCCGGCCGCCCGGGTCGCGCCCGCCACTCGGCGGGGGCGGGCTGCCCGGATCACGACTCTTATCAGCCTTGGGATCCCCCCCGGGGTCACGCCCGCCACTCGGAGGAGGGGCGCTCCCCCCTTCACGAGATGCGGTTCCCAATGCCTTCTTGCGCTGCTGCGACGGTTGCATACGGCACCTCCGATACGGGTGAACGTGAATCAGCGTGATGCGATGACGCTGCCGCCCATCGTTGCCAGACGGCTCCTGTAGTGTGCGGCCAGAGACGCGTCGCCGAGGGCCGTCGCCGCTTCGGCCCTGAGTCGGAGGCTTGCCGGCAGGTAGACGATGTGCACCAGCGGCCAGGCGGAATCCAGGACACTCGCAACGTCGATCGCCCGCTGGAACTGCCCGCGGGACAGCAACAGCTGCGCGAGCCTGAGCCGCTCGGTGGCGCGGGGAGCGGCCTCGTCCCACTCGAGATCGGTACTCGGGACCCCCTCGGCCACGACGGCGTCGAACAGAGCCAACGCCTGGACCGTGTCTCCCTTTGCCAAGGCGGCATGAGCGACCATCGCGCGGGCGAGCAGACTGTCCCTCCGGGCTCCACTCTTTGCCGCCCGCCCCTGGAGGTCCTTCGCGATCGCGGCGACCGCGTCCACCCGGCCGTTGAACGCCTCCCAGACTCCGAGCTCCCAAAGCCGCTTGGGGAAGGGGCAGTTGACGTAGTCCTGGCCATACTTGGCCTGGTCCCGCTGGGCTACCTCCGCGGCGCGAGGGCCGAGCTCGGGGAACAGCGGGCCATCGAGCAGGAACAGCGACGTGCCGATCCCGGTCTGTGCGATCGCCGAATCGAGTTGTGCGGCCGCCTCCAGGACCCGTCCCTGTGCTACCAGCACCCCTTGGAGTCCGATGAGTGCGGCCTGGCGCCGCCCGTCGCCCGACTCGTCGGTGGCAGTGTCGCCCTGGAGAACCGCCGCAAATCCCCCGAGCGCGCACGGCAACTGTGCTCCCGCGCCCTTGAGCGCGTTCGCCGCCCAAAGGATCGCGAGCGGATGCGCCCTCGCTTCTCGATGCCAGTCCACGCGAGCGGGCCCTCGTCGCACACAGTCCTCCATCAGCCGTACTTGCGTCGCGAGAAGCGTGTCCGGCTCTGCCGCGAGAAAGGCTTTGACTAAGGGACCTGCCTTGGCGGTCTCACCTCTGCGAAATCGGATCTCGATCAGATGCAGGAGCAGATTGGAGGCTTGGGGGTCGAGCCGATGGGCCTCCTCGAACGCCGACTCAGCCAGCGTATCCGGATTGCCGGTCACCGGCAGCAGGTGAGTGTACACCTCACCCAGCTGCATCCAGGCCGCCGACATCTCCGGATCAAGCCGGATCGCGCGGCGAAATTCGGCGGCTGCCGAATCCGCCCGCCCTTCGAGCCAGGCCTGATAGCCGCGGGTGAAGTGCGTGTAGCGCGCCGGGAGCGGCTGCCGGATCGCGATCGCGATGAACGACGCCGCCTCATCCGTTCGATGATTCCACGAGGCCGCCTGGGCGCCCCGAATAGCCGCGAGCCCGAACAGAGAGTCGGCATTCACGGCGTCCCGATAGCGCGTCAACGCTTCAGCGAGGTGGAGACGGCGGAAGGCCGCTTCGCCAAGCAAGTAGCTCGCGACCGCGGAGGGGTTCCGGTCCTTCCATTCGGCCGCAATGTCCGGCGCTCCGCCGCGAATGAGCTTCGGCAGGACCTCGTTCACGGCGCGCAGACCGAGGCGCCACGCGTCGCCCACAGGACCGCTGGCGTTTCCCCGAGCCAGGGTCGAGTCACCCCGGACGTCGTTCAGCTCGAGCAGGACCTCGACGGAGTCGCCCCGCGTCACCAGCCGGCCGGTGACGTAGTAGGCACAGCGCTTGGAACGCGCCAGCGCGCGGGCGGTTGCGAGCGGCAGGGTCCGGATGTCTTCGCGCACCGGCGGCTCGAGCAGCGGCCAGCCGTCGATCCAGCGGAGTGGACCGGCCCCGTCGAGCGCGCTGCCGATCATGGTGGCGACGTCTTCGCCGATGCCTCGCGAGCTCCGGCTGTCGCCCGGCGTCACCAGGGGATAGACCATCACCCGGTTGTTATCCAGCGTGGCTGACCGCTCTTGGGAGAGACGCCATGCAAGGGCCACGAGGCCCACAACCGCGATACTTGCCAGAGCCAAGATGCCGCGACGCCCCCGCGGAGCGACCGGTATGACCTCGGTGTGCTCGGCCGTGTCGCTCTTCTGAAGCGCTCTGAGAAACGCGGTCGCGTCGGGGTAACGGTCCGCCGGCACCTTGGCCAGCGCCTTCATGAGAAAGTGTTCGAGGGAAGGGCTGACCGTCGGCCGCACGGTGCGGAGGCTCGGAACCGGGTCCACGGCATGCCGGGCGATAACTGCCTGAGCGGTCGGGCCGGTGAACGGAGGTGACCCGGCCAGCATTTCGTAGAGCACGCACGCGAGACCATAGAGGTCGCTCCGACGGTCGAGCCGCCCATGCGACCCTTGCTCGGGGCTCATATACGACGGCGTGCCGATGGCCACTCCCGTCGCGGTCAGCTGCTCCCCGCCGGCGACGGTCAGAGCGTGCGCGATCCCGAAGTCCGCCACCAACGCGCGGGCGTTTGGTTCGGGCGCGAGCAGGATGTTCTCGGGCTTGATGTCCCGGTGGATCACGCCCTGGCTGTGGGCATAAGCCAGGGCTTCGGCGACTTGACCGGCGATGCGGACCGCGTCCTCAATCGGGAGCTGTCCCTCGCGCCAGAGGCGCGCGCGGAGCGACTCCCCCGCGACGTAGGGCATGCTGTAGTAGAGGCAGCCGTCGGCCTCACCCGAATCGAAGAGGGTGAGCAAGTGGGGGTGCTGCAGCTGGCTGGTCAGCCGGATCTCGCGGAGGAAGCGCTCCTTCCCCACGACCGAGGCGACCTCGGGGCGGAGCACCTTGAGGGCGACCATCCGGCCCTGTCCCAGATCCCGGGCGAGGAAAACCACAGCCGTACCGCCCCGGCCAAGCTCGCGCACGATGCCGTAGCGTTCGGCTAGCGCGGCGTGCAAGCGATCCAGTAGATCCTTCACGGGGCCAGGCTCCGGGTAACCGGAGATTCCTAGAATACGGGCCGGAACGAGGAAGAGCGAGGGGCAGCGGCTGGCCGGGGTCGCCCGTAGGCTGCTTGGGCGCCAGATTGAGGGATGCCCGACGTCCGGGACGCTCCAGGAATACTGTCGGATCTGCCCCACCTCGAGCTCGTCTGCCTGGGCCCCCCGACCGCACGAGTGGCAGGCCGCGAGGCGCCGGCCGACGTGCTCTGGCGCAAGCATTTCGCGCTCCTCGTCTATCTGGCTCTCTCGCCTACTGGTTCCCGCTCCCGAAATCAGGTCCTCGGCGTGCTCTGGCCGGAGAAGGACGAGGCCCGCGCCCGCCACTCGTTGAACGAGGCGCTCCACCGGCTTCGCGCTAGCCTGGGGGCGACCCGGCTGCGGTCCCAGGGCGAGTCGATCACGCTCAATCGCGACGCTCTCGACGTCGACGCGGTCCGATTCGCGGCGCTCGCCACGGCCAACCCCGCCGAGGCGCTCGCACTCCTGCGGGGTGACTTCCTCGAGGGGTTCGCCGTCGTCGACGCGGCGGAATTCGAGGACTGGGCCTCGGCGGAGCGAGCCCGCCTCAAAGCGCTGGGGGTGTCGGCGCTCGTCAATGATGGCGAAAGGGCGCTCGAGGCGGGCGGCCTGGCTGCGGCCCGTGAAGCGGCGCGCCGCGCTCTCACCCTCGAGCCCTATGGTGAGACGGCCGTGCATCTCGAGATTCGCGCCGCCGCTCTTGCGGGCGATTCGGGCGGCGCCCTCAAGGGCTACCACGAGTTTGCTGCGCGATTGCAGCAAATCGGCGAGCGGCCCAGCCCGCAGCTCACGGCGCTTGCCGAGCGAGTCCGGACTCATCGGTGGGAACGCCGTGAAAGTACCAGAGCCGGACAGGAGCCCCCGCTGGTGGGGCGGGCGGCTGCTTCGGCGGACCTCGCTCGCACGGTGGCGCGGCTGATCGGCGGCCCGCAGACAATTCTCATCAGCGGCCCCCCCGGCAGCGGAAAGACCCGCCTTCTCAACCACTGCCTGGAGCGCCTGGCGCTGGAGGGCGCGCTCACCATCGTGGCCCGGCCCCTCGACAGCGACCAGGACGCACCGTGGAGCACCGTCCGGACGCTCATGCGCGCCGGTCTGCTCGGTGCGCCGGGTCTACCGGCCGCCGATCCGCACGCGCTGGGGATCCTGGCCGCCTTGGTCCCCGAGCTCGCGAGCCGCATCGAGGCGCGGCAGCCGCGGGACCGCGGTGAGGTGGCGGGGGCGCTTGCTTCTCTCTTGAGCGCGGTCGCAGACGAGGGACCGGTGGTCCTCGGAATCGACCAGGCCCATCTCTCGGATGGGGCGACGCTGGGCGCGCTGCACGCGGCGATGGAGCTGCTCCGGGCAACGCCGGTTCTGCTCGTGCTGGCGTCGGCGTCCGGCCCCGAGGACCTGCCGCCCGAGCTGGTGCAATTGCAGCGCGAGATCGGGCGAGGGACCTCGGGAACCGTGATCCGGCTCGAGCCGCTCACCCTGCAGGACCTCGGCATCCTGGTCGCGGCTCTCGCGCCGTGGTGCGCCACGGAGAGCGACCGGAGCCGGCTGACCCGGCGCATCGCCTTCGAAACCAGCGGCAGTCCGTTTCTGGCGGTAACCATGCTCAGGGGCCTCCAGGACCTCGCGCTCCTCCGTCAGGACGCGCTCGAGTGGCCGGCACCGCAGGCCACCTTCGAGAGTCCGTTGCCGATCGTGGTGCCCGATCTGGTGCGACGGGCCATCGTGGCGCGGCTGGTCGAGCTCGATCCGGCAACCAAAGCCGTGCTCGGTGCGGCCAGCATCGGCGACATCACCCTGGATCTCGACCTCATCGGGACGCTCACCGGAGTCACCGGTGCCGCGCTCGGCGAGCGGCTCGCCGTGCTCGAACGGCAGCAGTTCCTGTCGCTCGATGGCGGCCGTTACGTCTTCGCCGCTCCCCTCATCCATCAGGTCGTGCGAGCGGAAGGTCTGACGCCGGGCCAAGTTCAGGGCCTCCGCACCCGGGCGACCGAAGCACTCGTGTCCCGGTCGGATCTCGAGTCCCGCGCGCTCAGGGCGGAGCTACTGGCACGGGCCTCACCCGGTGCCCCGGCCTTCGCCGAGGCGATCGCCGTCGCGCGGGCGGCGCTCGAGGCTCGGAACCGGCGGCTCGCGCGGCGGGCAATCCTGGCCGCCCAGCGGGCGATCGAGGCGGAGCCGGGCTTCGACCGCCACGAGCTGGATGAGCTGCGACGGCAGCTCCCGGCTTGACGCCCTCTCAGTTCCTGCCCGAGGTCTGGGCACAGAGCTGACTGTCCATCTTCTTGGCGCCACACATGCTTCCGTTGAAGTTCCCGCCGGGGGGCTGCGGGGGGGCCGGCTGGTCGATGCTCGTCCGGCTCTCGCTCGGACCAGTCGGCGCGGCACAGGCGGCGAGGCCGGCCAGGCCACTCAGGAACAACACGCGGGTGATCAACATTGTCTCCTCCTTGGGCTGCCCCGTCGCGGACGGGGCTGGTACGAGGATGAGCGGAACAGCCTTCCCGCTCTCAGCTCGCACCAACGCTACGACCACCCGAACAAGCCGCAGACAATTGCGGCAGCCGGGGAGTCAACAGGTCCCCGACTCGCACCGGGTACTCAGTAATCGAAAGGGGAGCACGCCCTCGAGAGCGTCATCGTGGTTTCGACCGTGGTCCCGCCCGACACCCGTACGCCGATCGAGTCGCCCGTCATGAAGCAGCCTCGCGGCGCTCGCGCCTTGCCTCTCGCTCTGAGCACGACTGAGTGCACGCCATCAGCCAGGCTGGAGAACGTCGTGCTGTCGTGGCCGCCGAGCGTGCGGCCGTCCTTCCCATCGGCCACCACCGAGAACGGTCCGGTCGCTACCGAGTCGGCGATGGCGGTGTGGACGGTGATGGCACCGCTGGCGCGGACGCACGCAATCGAGAGCCGAAGGGTGTCAACCTCCTGGTCGCCGGGGACGTTGACGCTCGGCGGTATTGGGGCGGCGACGGTGCAGTTGGGCGAGACGTCGGCGAGGTCGAGGCGGTCGGTGCCGGCCGCCCGGGCGACTGAGAAGGACCCGTTGACCGGGAGGGTGAACGTCGTCACGCCGCCGGCCCGGGTGAGCGTGACGATGTAGCCGTCGGGGTCAAAGGAGGTGCCCGACGTGGACGACAGCAGGACCAGCGTGGAATAGGCCGGCGCGGTTTGCTCAGTACAGGCGAAGACCACGGCGATCAGAAGCGCGAGTGCCGGCGCGAGGATCCCGGGCGAGGAGAAAGACATTGGAGCAGCTCCCTTCCGTGGGCTGTTGACGGATCGGACTTCCGGTCAGATCGCGCCCCAGGTTACGGGAGCCGGGACAAGCGAGAGACAATTGTCGGGGGTGGAGAGTCACGCGGCCGGGAAGGTCGCTTGTGGGAAGGATGCGGCGGGTTGACTGCGATGTGACCTGAGTCGGCTAGGGTTGGTTCGTCGATCGCGGCCCCCCCGTAGTCGCTCAGGTGTTCGTACAGACGGGAGACGTGCTGCGTGATTTACCGCTGCTCGAGTCCGGTCCGGTGACATTCAACGTGACAAGATGAGGGTCGGGCGTTGCGCCGGGTCACGCCCCCGCCACCATCCTCTCGAACCGCGGATTCCCCTTGAGCCCGGTGAACGCCGGGTCGATCCGGAGCCACCCCGGCGACAAGTGATAGGGCGCCTTCAGGAGCGGCTCGAGCAGATCCAGCGCCTTGTCGGTCTGGCCCACCAGCAGGTAGATCCGCACCAGCTGGTGCTCCAGGTAGGGCCCGGTGTACCCGTCCTTGGTCGAGGGTAAGAGGGCCACCGCGCGCTCGCCGTCCCGGATCGCCTCCGCCTTCCGCCCCAGGTATGCCAGCGTGAGCCCGCGGAAAACAAGCTGCTGCGCGTTGTCCGGGGTCTCCTTGAGCACGGCATCCACGGCGCTCAGGCTCGAGTCCGCGTAGGCGCGGGCCCGCTTCTGATCTCCCCTGAGCCAGTACGTCTGTGCGAGCGAGATCCCCCACGTGCCACGATCGTCATCGAACGCGCTTGGCGGCAGCCGGAGCAGCAGGCGCTGCTGCGCGTCGTCCAGCAGCCAGAAGAGGTCCCAGTAGTTGGCCATGAACGCGACGAGCGTCGTCGGTGACACCTCGCTCGGCGCAGCCTGAATCACGGCGCGCGCGCCAGGCAGATCGCCCTGCGCGAGGTGGACCATCGCCAGGATCTCGAGCAGCTGGAGATTGGTAGGCGAGAGCGCCACCCCGTGCTCGGCAGCGACCAGCGCCTCGGGATACCGGTGCAGTCGGACCAGGGTAAGACC
Source organism: uncultured Gemmatimonadaceae bacterium (assembly GCA_964519805.1). Lineage (GTDB taxonomy): Bacteria > Gemmatimonadota > Gemmatimonadetes > Gemmatimonadales > GWC2-71-9 > DASQPE01. The sequence goes on along the minus strand of CAZFKN010000014.1, from coordinate 17,661 downwards.
GAGACGACGAGCGGTGAGCACCGACCTGGGGTCCAGCGCCTGCGCCCGCTGGAGGTGTGCGAGCGCCGCCTCCCACCGCCCCAGGCTCTGCTCCGCCAGCGCCGACGCCGTGAGGAGATCCGCGCTGCCGGGCGCGATCTTGAGTCCCGCTTCGTAGGCCGCGAGCGCCTGCCCGGGCTCGCCGAGAACCTCGGAGTAGTAGTCGCCCAAGGCGAGCTGACCTTCGGGCCGGCCCCCCGCGAGGACGGCCGCCCGCTGCGCGGCCTGCCGAGCCAGCTCCGCCGCCGCCGGTGTGGGTGTGCCGACGTAGTAGTAGTAGGCTTGGGCTCGGGCCAGCTCGGCCCACGCCTGCATGAAGGTCGAGTCGAGCACGACGGCCTGCTGATAGGCACCGATCGCTCGCCGGAGGCTCACCGGGTCGGTGACGGCGATCCCCTGCGACGCCGCTTCTCCTTTGAGGAAAGCATCGTACGCCGCCAGGTTCGCGGTCGGCTTCTCGGTGAGCACGTGGCGCTCGCTGCTGCCGAGCGCCAGGTCGAGCGACGAGGCAACCTTGCCCGCGATGTCCGCCTGCACCTGGAACACGTCGGTGAGCGCCGCATCGAACGCCTGCTGCCAGGTGGTCGTGGCCGCAGCGCCGGCTGCGACGCGAACGAGCTCCGGGCTCACCCGAACGCGGTTGGTGCCGTCCGGCCGCTTCTCCCAGCGGACCGTCGCCGTGAGCAGGTAGTCGGCACCCAGCTCGCGAGCGATCACCTGCGGCGCCTTGGTGGTGTGGCGGTACTCGTTCGAACTGGCTCGGGCGATGACCGCGAGCCCGGGCAGTTGCGAGAGCTTGCCCCGCACCTCGTCGGTCATCCCGTCGGCGAAATACGCAGAGGACGAGTCACCGAGGTTCTCGAAGGGCAGTACCGCGACCCGCTTCTGGCCGCCGCCACTGCCGGCCGCGGTGTCGGCCTCGGGGCCCCCATGATTGCGGCGCCACGCGAACAGCACACCGAGTCCGATGACGAAGCCGAGCGCCAGCGTGATCGCCGCAAGCGGAAGGCGGCGCGCCGGCCCGCCCGCGGGCACCGAGGGTCGTGCTATCGGGGTCGACGCGGTCCTGCCGGCTGCCGGGGCGGCGGTCGAGGCGGCCGGTGCCGGGCTCATCGCCGTGGGGGTGGCTGTCGGGGTCGTCACCGTCTCCAGCGCATCGGCAAACGCGGCGGCGGTGGGGAACCGGTCGCCCGGGACCTGGGCCAGCGCCCGCTGGAGTGCCTGATCCACCGACTCCGGCACGTTCCCGCGGATCTTCCGCACGCTCGGCACCGGATCGCTGAAGCGGCGCATGAGGATCATTTGTGGCGTCGGTCCGGTATATGGCGGCTCCCCCGCCAGCATCTCATAGAGCACGCAGGCGAGACTGTAGACATCGGACCGCGCGTCCACGGCCCGCTCGCCGCTCGCCTGCTCCGGGCTCATGTACTGCGGCGTGCCGACGCTCATGCCGGTCTGCGTGAGCGAGTCCCCGGGCTCGCCGCCGAGGGCGCGCGCGATCCCGAAGTCCGCCACGAGCGTGCTGCCGTCCGCGGTGAGCAGAATGTTCTCGGGCTTGATGTCGCGGTGGACGATCTGGCGTTGGTGCGCGTAGTGCAGGGCCTGCGCCGCCTCGCGCGCAATGCGGAGCGCGTCCTTGAGCGCGAGTTGTCCCTCACGCCGGAGGCGACCCCGCAGCGACTCGCCCTCGACGTACGGCATCGTGAACCAGAGCTGACCAGCGGCCTCGCCGGAGTCCAGTACGGTCAGGATGTGGGGATGCTGGAGGCGGGCCGCGAAGCGGATCTCCCGCTGAAAGCGGTCCGGGCCGAGCGTCGCGGCCAGCTCCGGAAGGAGGACCTTGAGGGCGACCGAGCGGTCGTGCTTGACGTCGTGCGCGAGAAAGACGGTGGCCATACCACCGCGCCCAAGCTCGCGCTCGAGAACGTAGGTACCGCTCAACCCGGTCTGGAGCTGCCCGCGAAGGTCGGCCATGAATACCCGAGGACGGTACGTCGATTGGTCCCGAAGGGGAAGGACCGGGGGTCTCCATCCGGCTCCCCCTATCGGCGCCCCGCGCCAAGCCGTATGCTAACCGCGTCGGCCAACCTCCCGTTCGGACCAACTCAAACAGGTGAGATGCACCGATGACCGCCACGGCGATCGTCCCGGAGTACGTCCACACCCAGGAATTCCGGACCCCCGTGGCCGCCCGCCGCGGCATCGTCGCGGGGGTCGTCGGCAACATGCTGGAGTGGTACGACTTCGCCCTGTTCGGGTTCTTCGCGCGTCAGATCGGCGCGCACTTCTTTCCGGCCGGCGATCCCACCGTCTCGCTCCTGGCCGCGTTTGGGACGTTCGCCGCCGGCTTCCTCATGCGGCCGGTGGGCGGGGCACTGTTCGGCTGGGTGGGCGATCGGTTCGGGCGCAAGCAGGCCCTGATCGGCTCGGTGCTTGCCATGGCGATCCCCTCTTTCCTTATAGGATTGCTGCCGGACGCCGCACACATCGGGCTGGCGGCGCCGGTCCTCCTCATCCTCCTTCGGATGCTCCAGGGCGTCGCCGTGGGGGGCGAGTACATGGCCTCCGCCGTGTTCCTGGTGGAGGGCGCCGATCCCGGCCGGCGAGGTTTCATGGGAAGCTGGGGGCCGTTCGGCGCCTCGGCGGGGACGCTACTGGGATCGGCCGCTGGAGCCATCGTGAACTTCGCCCTCCCCCCCGAGGCGGTGATGGCGTACGGGTGGCGCATCCCGTTTCTGCTGGGCCTTCTGGTGGGGCTGGGCGGGCTCGGAATCCGGCGGCACTACGTCGAGCGAGTGCCCCATCTGGCTCCGGCCAAGGCGCCGCTGATCGAAGCCTTCGCGGCGCACTGGCGAACCATGGTGCACCTGGTCGCGCTCGCCGGCGGAATCAGCGTCGGGTTCTATACCACTTTCGTCTATTCGGCCACCTGGCTCCAGCAGGTCGCCAATGTGCCCGCGAACACTGCGCTGGGGATCAACACCGCCGCGATGACGCTGCTGCTCCTGGCGATACCCGTGGCGGGCATGGCGAGCGACCGCTTCGGGCGACGGACGGTCTTGAGCGTGGCCGCGGGGGTCCTTGCCCTCTTCGCGGTGCCGCTCATGGCGCTGATGGCGACCGGACGACCCTCTTCGATATTCGGAGGGCAGATCGCTCTCGGCCTCCTTGTAGGCCTGAACGGAGCCACCCTCCCGGCGACGATGGCGGAGCTTGCGCCCTGGCGGGTGCGCTGCACCGTTCTCTCGGTCGGCTACAACGTCGCGCTAGCCATTCTGGGCGGAACGACGCCGATGGTGGCGGCGTGGCTGATGGCGCGGACGCACGTAAGCCTCGCTCCCGCGGTCTATCTCTCGGCCGCGGCAGCCGTCAGCTTCATCGGCGCGCTCTGCCTCCCGGGCACGGCCCGGCACCGGCTCACCACGGAGTTCCGGGCGCTTCGCCCTCACCGCTGAGAGATGGGCACGCGACCTGCGCCTCTTCCAGGGCGCGTTCGGCTAACTGCTTGTAGCGGGGCAACTTTGTCTATGAAAAGACGGGGATTTCGACGCCCGCCCGCCACACTCGCCGCACCGCCGCTACACGCTCGGGAGGCTTGATGTCGTCGAGTGGGGCACGTTGGGGTTTACCGCGGCCTGCCCGCCAGGGGCGCCGGCTCAATCCGCCCTCCTTCGGAGGGCTCGCCGCGGCCGCGTGCGCCGAACGCGTGCTCCGAGTCCTCAGCTCGAGCAAGTATCGCAAGGGCAGCCTCGAGCAAATGGACTTCGCGCGGTGCCGGGAATCCCTTCTCGCGACCCTCCTCCGGTGCACGCGAGCCGGTGCGCCGGTTCAGCTCACGCTGATGGCGTTCCCGTTCAAGGTCCCCAACCCTGCCAAGGTCGGACCACGCGTGCTCCCGGATCTGGCGGAGCTCGCCGCCATCCACCGTCTTCGCGCCCTCGGCACGGCCATCGCCGAGGAGTATTCCCCGGGGATGCGCCTGGACATCATCCACGACGGCGGGCTCATCGCCGATGTGTTCGACGTCGGGCTCGACGAGGTCCGCGCGTATGAAGCCTACTTTGCCCGGCTCCTGGGTGTGGTCGGGGGAGGGGGGCGGATTTGCTGCCACGACTTCGAGGCCGTCCAGCGACGCGCCGGTCTCGATCCTGCAACGGCGCTCGACCACCTTCGGGACGAAGCAATGCGCTGGTGGCACACTACGCACGGCAGGCCGCTCTGGAGGGCCTCCTTCCGGAAGACTTGCGGCATGTTGCGGGCTCGCGAACTCCCCCAGGCGAAGGCCGGTGAGTTGCTCCGCGCCGCGGATACCGGATCGCTGCCGCCGGAGTTCGCCTTCATCGAGCGCCGGGTCCACGAGGCAATGGTCGCGTACCGGATCAAGAACGCGATCATCCACCGCTTCGATCCTCGGCCGGTCGCGTTTCCCGACGCCATTCACGCGACGACGCGCGTGCGGGGCGGGCGACTCGCCCTTTGGCTCGTGCGCCGCGGGAACAGCCTGCTGCCCTGGCACGGTGTCGGGGCCGTGGACAAGAACGGGCACACGCGGGTCATGCTCGCCGAGCAGGTCGCGGATCGCCCCGACCTGCAGGGCGTCGTTCTGCCGGGGGAAGACACGCCGTTTTGCTATGCCCCCTCGCACCGGCGGCCCGACCTGGGCGCCATGCTCCCGGTGTGACGCAGCCCGCTGGCCAACCGAACCGCATCCTTTTCATCAGCACCGTGGCCGATCTGTACGGCGGCGAGCGCTCTTTGCTCGACGTCGTCGATCACATGAGTCCGGCCTGGCAGCCCCGGTTCGTCGTCCCCGGGCCCGGTCGCCTCGAGCAGCAGCTGCGCGAGCGGGGGTACGCAGTGGAGGAATGCCTCGTCCCGCAGGGCATCGGCCGGGGTGAGCTGAGGGAGCTGCCGGCGGTCCTTCGCCTGGCCCGCGTCATTCGACGCTCCCGTGCCGATCTCGTCCACCTGAACCTGCACTTCGCGTGGCCGGCTACCTCGGCGGCCTGTCTGTTGGCGGGGGTACCGCTGGTCATCCACGTACGCAACATGGTGGGCGGACGGGGCGGGCGTCTCGAGCGGAGGCTTTTCCAACGGGCCGCCGCGGTGATGTGCATCAGCCAGGCGGTCAAGCGGCGGTTGGTCGAGGCAGGCCTGGTAACTCCCGCTGCGCCCGCGCGTGTCCGGGTCATTCCCGACGCCCGAGTGATCGCGCGCTACGAGAACGGAAACGGGGGACGGGTTCGGGACGAGCTAGGTATCCCGCCGTGTGTTCCGCTCGTCGGGATGATCGCACGGCTCGAGCCGATGAAGGGCCAGGACCTGCTGCTCCAGGCCGCCGTCGGGGTCGCCGAACGACTGCCGGACGCACGCTTCCTGTTGGTCGGCGACACGATGGCGGAGCATCATGCCGAGTATGCGGCGCATCTGGAGGCGCTCGCTCGGCACCGGTCCCTGGCAGGCCGCGTGACCTTCGCCGGCTATCGCGACGACGTGGCGGACGTGCTCGCGGCGCTCGACTGCTTCGTGCATCCGAGCCGCCGGGGCGCGTTTGTCAGCGTGCTCATCGAAGCGATGGCGGCCGGCGTGCCGATCGTAGCCTCGGACGTCGACGGGATTCCGGAGTGCGTCGGGCGGGACGGCACGGCCGAGCTCGTGACGCTCGATCCCTCGACGATCGCCGATGCGGTGTGCCGGGTGCTCACGGAGCCGGGGCGCGCAGCGACCATGAGTGCGCTGGGGCGGGAGCGTGCCCGCCGCCTGTACGACGCCGGGCCGCTGGCCCGAATGACGGAGGCCGTGTTCGCCGAGTGTCTGCATCAGCGCCCGCCGTAAGGCTCCACCACCAGCGACACCGTGACGGCCCCGGCCCGGGCGAATCGGAGTGACACTGCGATCGTATCCCCCAGCGCGATCTTCCGCGCCATCGCCTCAAACATGAGATGTGCCTCACCCGGCCGGAGTGCGAGCGCACCGCCGGCCGGCACGACCGCATGCTCCAGCGGCGTCATCCGGCCGGCCCCGGTCAGCGCATGGAGCTGGGCCGTCGCTGCCCCGGCAACGGCGACGCTCGTCATGGTGTCGGGCAGGGAGGCGCCGTTTCGCACTGTGAAGTACGCGCTGCCGGCATCCCCGGCCGGCGACGCGTTCACATACCCGGGTTCGATGAGGAGATGGTCCAGACGCACGCCAGCCGGCGGCCGACCGCAGGAGAGACTGAGCAGGACGATGGGCAGCGCCGAGCGGCGCGCCCACGAAATCAGGGGTCGATCGACCGGACGTGACCGTAGGGCGCGACGCCGCGCACGTGCTGGCGCGCAGGTTGGGGGACCGCCGGCGACGACGCGGCAGCTCGACGGCGACGCTGCTTCCATTCCTGCAAGATGAACGTCTGCACGATTCCGCGCTCGACATACCACTCCTGCAGCGCCCACGGGAGCAGGTGGAAGTCGTTCACGATGCCGCGGCACTTCTTCTCCCCGCAGCGGCACTCGAGCGTCCAGTGATCCTCGCTCATCGTCGTGGAATAGTCGAACCGGATCTCCTCGCCCGCGGCGATCGGCCTCAGGGCGATGAGCACCCGGTCGGAGATGATCCCGGCGTTCGGGACGCAGGAGTGGTTGGTGTAGCGCCCGGGGGGCGCCGTATCGAGATACTGGTCGGGCCCGATCTGCAGGGCGTACGCCTGGGCATCGCCGAGCGCCAGCACCTGATCGTGGGTGAGGACGCACCCGGTGAACTTGAGCACCCGGTCCCCCTCCCGAAACGCACGGCGGGCGTGAATCCCCCGGCCCAGGGGACCCAGACGCACCTCGACTCCGGCGCGCCGCCGCTCGAACGGCCAGTGCAGCATCAGGCGAAGCGGCCGAGCAGCACGACCGAGCACACCGCCATGCAGATGCCCAGGAGCTCGAACGCGGTCAGGCGCTCGCCGAATCCGGCGACGCCGAGGATGGTAAGCGACAGCACGAGAATGACGGAGTAGATCACGCCCGACGTCGCGAGCTTGAGATGCCGGAAGACGAAGACCGTCCCGAACGCCGTGGACGCGTAGATGACGAAGCCGATCAGGAACCACCCGCTCCGCCAGGGAGCGGTGTAGTCGCTGGCCCGCTTGAGGAAATAATCGCCGATGACGGCGATGATACTCAGCGCGGCGGTCGCCAGCATCGCCCACGTCTTGATCGGCATGACGACCATCCCTTCACGAAAGAGGGTTGGCGCTCGGAACTCGCAACACTTCGGACACGCCGCCTCGCATCCCCCGAGCGGTCGCGCGTTGTCAGGCCGTTCCGGTCCCGGTTCGGGTGGCGGCCTGGAACGGCGTGAAGCCCGTCTTGAGCGCCGAGGCAAATTCGGCCTCGGGCAGCGGCTTGCCGAACAGGTAGCCCTGCATCATCCGGAACCCCTGTCGGCGCAGCACGTCCCGCTGCTCGGCCCGCTCGACCCCCTCCGCCAGGGGCTCGACGCGGAGGCTCCGAGCCATCGCGGCGACTGCCGCGGTGATGGCGGCGTTGTCCGGATTGATCTCGATGCCCCGCACGAACGAGCGGTCCATCTTGATCATGTCCACCGGGAACCGACGCAGGTAACTGAGCGAGGAGTATCCGGTGCCGAAGTCGTCGATGGCGATGCGCACGCCCAGGTCCCGGAGCCGGCGGAGCGTATGCTCGGCATCCTGCCCCTGGTGCATGAGCACGCTCTCCGTCATTTCCAGGTACAGGCTGTCCGGTGCGATGTCCGACTCGCGCAAAGCGCGCCGCACCTGATCCACCAGACCCGGCCGCCGGACCTGCTGGCCGGAGAGGTTGACCGCCATCGCGAGCGGATGGCCGGCCGCGCGCAGAACCGCCTGGATCCGGATGGCCTCGTTGATCACCCAATCGCCGATCGGCACCACGAGACCGCATTCCTCCGCGAGGGGGATGAAGTCGTCGGGGCCCACCAGCCCCACCTCCGGATGGTTCCACCGGACCAGCGCCTCGGCTCCGACGACGACGCCCGCCGCGGCATCCACGACCGGCTGGAGGTGCAGCACCAACTCATTGCGCTCGATGGCGCGGCGCAGCCCGGTCTCGAGCGCGAGGCGCTGGAAGGCGCGGGAGCTGAGCTTCGCGTCGTAGAACTGATAGTTGTTGCGGCCGGAGCTCTTGGCTGAGTACATGGCGACGTCGGCGTGCTTGAGCAGCGTCTCCGCGGTATCGCCGTCCTGGGGGTACAGGCTGATCCCCAGGCTCGCGGTCATGAACACGTCGCCGCCGTGGAGGTGTACCGGCTCCTCGAAGGACGCGAGCACGCGGGAGGCGACCCGCGCGGCGTCCTCGGCCCGGCTGATGCCCGAGAGGCACATGATGAACTCGTCGCCACCGTGCCGCGCGAGCACCGCGTCCGGGGCGTCTTCCGTGCCCCGCATGAGCGGGTCCGTGTCGCGCAACGCGCGACCGAGGCGCGCGGCGACCTCGGCGAGCAGCTGATCGCCGGCGCTGTGGCCCAGCGTGTCGTTCACCCGCTTGAAGTGGTCGAGATCCATGAACATCAGCGCCACCAGGCGGCCCGCGCGGCGCGCGTCAGCGACGGCCTGCTCCACCCGCTCCTGGAACAGGACGCGGTTGGGCAGATCGGTCTGAGCGTCGAAGTAGGCGAGCCGTCGGATCCGCTCCTCCGCCCGCCGCCGCTCGGTGATGTCCTGGAGCGTGCCCGCGAGCCGCAGGCCACGGCCATCGGCGCCGGTGAAGCATTCCGCCTGACCGTGCACGACCAGCTCGCCGTCGTTCGGGAGCCGCAAACGGTGCTCGAGACTGTACCCGCTGGCGGCGCGGGCGGCGTGACCCAGGGCGGCCTCGACGTCCGTGCGGTCGTCGGGGTGCACGCGGCTCAGAAACAGCTCGTGCGTCGGTGTGGCCTCCGGATCGGCGACGCCGAGCAGACGCCGCGTCTCCGCCGACCAGAGGTGGAGGCCGGTCTCGACGTCCCACTCCCAGCTGCCGACACGGGCGATGCGCTGGGCGACGGCGAGCCGCGACTCGCTCTGGACCAGCTCATCCATCGTGCGCTTGGCACGGAGGAGGTAGCGAATCCGCTGCGCGAGCACGATCCAGTGCACGGACTTGACCTCGAAGTCCGTCGCCCCCGCCTCATAGGCGCGGGTGATCGCAGCCAGATCGTCCATCCCGGTCAGCATGACGATCGGGACCGTTGCGCCGCCCGGCAGCTGCCGCAGCGCGGCGCAGGTGGCGAAGCCGTCCATCCCTGGCATCGCGACGTCGAGCAGGACCAGCTCAGGCGGACGCGCGACGAACAGCCGGAGCGCCTCCTCGCCGCCGGTGGCTTCCATCGCTTCGTACCCGGCCTCCTCCAGGTACGCCCGGAGGAAAGCGCGGGTGGTCGCGTCGTCGTCGACCGTGAGGATCAGCGGGGGTCGGGTCTCAAGCGGTCCGCGCACGGCGCTCCTCCGTCGCGGCCAGCTGGAGAGCGGCCGAGACCTGCTTGAATTCCTGCTCGATTCGGACGACGAGGTCGGGAACGCCGGCAGTCTGCCCGTCCGTGATGGTCTGCTCCAGGTTCCGGAACAGCTCGGCGAGGCTGGAGGCGCCGAGCATCGCGGTGCTGGATCGCAGCATGTGGGCTATGCGTGCCGTGCCCGGCCAATCGGAGGCGTCGGTGGCGACGCGGAGCCGTTCCACGGCGGGCGGACTCTCGCGCAGATAGATCGCGGCGAGCCGCTGGAACAGGTCCGCCTTGCCGCTCTTCTGGATCGAACGGAGCCCGTCCACCACCTGCGCATCGAGCACAAATGCCGGCACCAACGCGGGTCCTGACGGGCGCACGGTTGGGCCGGACACACGCTCGACCGGGCCCGACACGCGCGGGCTCGGCCCGGAGGAGCGGACATTGGGCCCGGATGTCCGCGGGCCCGGCGCCGCTGCGGTCGCGGAGGCGGAGCCGTTCAGCCAGTGCCGCAGCACCTGCACCAGCTCGGCCTGCCGGAGGGGCTTGGCCAGGTAGTCGTCCATGCCGGCGGCGAGGCAGCGCTCGCGCTCGCCCTTGAGCGCGGACGCGGTGAGTGCCACCACTGGAAGCCGCTTGCCTGCGGGCGAGGTCATGGCTCGGCGCCGGATTTCGGCAGTGGCCGCGAAGCCGTCCATCACCGGCATCTGGCAATCCATGAGGACGAGATGCGCCGGATCGCCGTCGAGGCGGGCGATCGCTTCGCTGCCGTCGGCGGCCTCGGAGACGCGGCACGCGTACTCCTCGAGGAAGCCGACGATGACCGCGCGATTGACGGCGTTGTCGTCCACGACCAGCACGTGCACGCCCGGTGCCTTGAACTCCGCGATCGGCGCGCTCTGCAGACTTTCGGGCATCGCCGCCGGCCGTCCCATCAGGTTGCAGAGGCAGTCGAAGAGCTGCGACTGGCGCACCGGCTTGTTGAGGCACGCATCGATGCCGGCTCGGCGGGTCTCCGCCGAGTCGCCGCCGGTGCCGGCCGACGTGAGGAGCAGCAGACGGATGCCGGCCAGCTCCGGCGAGCCGCGCACGGCGCGGGCGAGCTGAAGGCCGTCCATGCCGGGCATCATGAGGTCCAGCACGGCCAGCTCGAACGGCGAGCCGCGACCCGCGGCGTCGATCGCGAGGCGCAGCGCCGAGCCGGCGTCGTCGGTGCACGTCACCTCCATGCCCCATGCCTCGAGGTTGCGGGACAGGACCTCGCGATTGGTCGCGTTGTCGTCCACGACGAGCACCCGAAGCCCGGGGAGCCGGTTGGGAGCGGCTTGCTCGCCGGCCTTGCCGCTCGTCTGGCGCGGCATCCGGCAGGTGAACCAGAACGTGGAGCCGGCGCGCGGTATGCTGTTGACGCCGATCTGACCCTGCATCAGCTCCACGATCTGCTTCGAGATCGCGAGACCGAGGCCGGTGCCGCCGTACTTGCGTGTGGTGGAGCCGTCGGCCTGCACGAAGGCACGGAACAGGTGGTCGCGGACCTCCGGACTGATGCCGATGCCGGTGTCCTGAACCTCGAAGCGCAGCTCAACCGCGTCGTCTGTCGTGTGCACGGGGCGAACCCGCACCGCGACTTCGCCCTTGTGGGTGAACTTGATCGCGTTGCCGACCAGGTTCATCAGCACCTGGCGCAGGCGCCCCGGGTCGCCCACGAGCGCGGCCGGCGTGTCGGCCTCGATGGCGCAAACCAGCTCGAGGCCCTTCTCCTGCGCGCGCTGCGCCAGCAGCTCGCACACGCTCTCGACCGAGTCGCAGAGGTCGAAGTCCAGCTGCTCCAGCTCGAGACGCCCGGCTTCCACCTTGGAGAAGTCGAGAATGTCGTTGATGATGTGGAGCAACGATTCGGCCGAGCCGTGCACGGTGTCGGCGTAGCGCTTCTGCTGCGGTGTGAGCTGGGTGTTGAGGAGCAGCTGGGCCATGCCGATCACGCCGTTCATCGGCGTGCGGATCTCGTGGCTCATGTTGGCGAGGAACTGTGACTTGGCCCGGCTCGCCTGCTCCGCCTGGCGGGCGAGCTGCCGGGCTTCGTGCGTGGTCGCTTCCAGTTGCGCCGTCCGCTCCTCGACCTTGTGCTCCAGGTCCTTCTGGTACTCCTCCACTTCGTCGCGGTAGGCCCGGAGCCGGCCGACCATTGCCCGGAAGGCGGTGGCGAGCACGCCGATCTCGTCGTGCCCCGGGATCGCGATGTCGACCTCCAGACGCCCGCCGGCGACCGCCTGCGTGGCCGAGACTAGAGCGGCGATCGGCGCCGAGATGCGGCGGACCAGCACGTTCGCGATGAGGATGGCGAAGAGGAGCAGTGCCACGGCGGCGAGGCCGGCCTCTCTCACGAAGTCACTCAGCTCGCGGCGGGTCGGCGCCTCGCTCAGGCCCAGCTGCACATGACCCACGGGGCTCGCGCCCCCGCTGCCCTGGCTCATCACGTCGCCGGACAGGAAACCCGGGCTCTGCTTGCCCCCCACGGCGAGCGAGATGTCCACGTAGCCCGCGGTCGTATCGTCCAGCTTGACCGAGCGGGCGCGCTGGTCCAAGGGGTCGGTCGGCGGGCGCCACGGCGGCAACACCGCGCCGGGCAGTAGCACGTCCTGCAGGAGCACGCGGCCGTCGGTCCCCACGAAACGGACATACGCCACTTCGGGGTCGGCCCGGAGTCCCTGCGCCACCTGCCGGAGGGCGGTCACGTTTTGGGTGTAGACCGCGAATTCGCTGTTCTCCGCGATGATGCGACCCAAGGTTTCACCCTTTCGGGAGAGCCGCTCGAAGCTCACCGTGACGGTGCGCGGGACGGCGAGGCCGAGCAGGGCCAGCGTCGTGAGCAACACCGCGCCCACCATGAGCATCCGCAGCTTGGTGCCCACGCTCGGACCGCGCATCCCGGGCCGGGCCTTCATTCGACCACCTCGGCGGCGTCGCGGATCACCCTGTCGGGGAACTCGAGCTTCATCTGCGACGCGGTCCGCCGGTTGAGCGCGTACCGCACCTTGCGCGGCGCCATCGGCGCGAGCGAGCTGGGCGGCTTTCCTTCCAGGATCTTGGTCGCGAGCAGCGCGCACTGCGCACCGATATCGCTGTAGTCGCGGTCCAGTGCGTAGAGGGCGCCAGCCTTCACCCACGGCGTCGATTGCCCGACCAGCGGGATCTGATGCTGGAAGGAGAAGAGCAGGAGCGACTTCGCCGTCTCCGGGTTGTAGATCATCGGGTCGGTGATGCCCCACAGCACGTCCGCGCCATTGGAGAGGCTCTGGAGGGCGTCGGGAATCTGCTGGGGCCCGTCCACCTCGTACGCCTGGATGTTCAGGTTCACCCCGGCCGCGAGCTTCTGTGCCTGGACGACGCGTTCCTTCGCCTCGGCGGAGTGGTAGAGCACGCCGACCCGGCGCTGTCCCGGGAGCAACCGCGCCAGCCATTCCAGCTCGGTCTCGACCGGGAACTGAAGGAAGACGCCGGTTGCATTGGACGCGCCTTCGAGCTCGCTGGGCGTCAGGATCATGCCCGCCACGACGGGCACGCCATGGAAATGCTGTAGTGATTCACGGGTTGCGAGCGTGCCGAGGGCGAGCACGAGATTCGTCTTGGCGCCGGCCTGCGAGAGCACCTGGTTGGCGCGATTGGAATCGCCCTGGAGCCGGAGCACCTGGAAGGTCAGGGGGCCGCCGCCGCGCTCCAGCTCCTTACGGAAGCCGGCGAGTGCTTCACGGTAGGGATCCGCGTCCTGGCTGACCACGATCACGACACGAGTCGTATCGCGCACCTGACCCGGCACCGCCGGCTTCGGCGGGACCCCGAGGGCCGCCAAGACGAGGACGAGCAGACGAGAGAGCACGGATCGTCTAGAACTGGTACCGCGCGCCGACGCGGATGACGCGTCCGTCCTGCACGACCAGGCGCTGCTGCAGCTCTTCGCCGCCCGGGTCGCTGTACCGGTCGTTGAAGATGTTGTAGACACTGCCGATGAGCTGAGGACCATTCTTGAACGGCCGCCCGATCACCGTCACGTCGAACACCGCGAAGGCGGGAGCGTCGGGACCGGCCAGCGCGAACCGGGAGCTCATGTACCGGCCGTTCGCGCTCACGCGCAGACGATCGCCCAGCAAGGGGACGGATGCGGCGAGGCGCGCGAGGTGGGTCGGTGCGTTGACCGGCCGAGCCGCGGCGTCGGGATCGCGCACGTCCGACAGCGCGTAGCTGGCGCGCGCCTCGACCGGTCCGAAGCTCGTCTCCGCTTCCAGCTCGACGCCGTTGGCCGTGACCCGGTTGAGATTCTCGAAGACCAGGAGTCCGGTCGCCGAGTCGGTCGTGAGGCGGATCAGGTCGTTCGCGCCGAAGTGGTACAGCGACACACTGGTGCGGAGGTGGGAGGACCACTGCCGCTCTGCGGCCAGCTCCAGGCTCGAGATGGTCTCCGGACGCAGGCCCGGGCTGGCCTCCTGGGTCTGCCCGTCGTCCGCGTAGAACAGCTCGTAGAACGTCGGTGCTCGGAACGCTCGGCCATACAGGGCCTTGAGCGTGGTCGAGCGATCGACCGAGTAGATAAGGGCCGCACGCGGGTTGACCGTGCCGCCGAAGGTTTCGTAATGGTCGTACCGCAGCCCGGCGTTCAACAGCAGGGAGCGGGTGATGCGGAACTCATCCTGCACGAACCCGGCACCGACCTGGGATTCGCGCTGATCGTCGAGGAACACGGCGTACGGGCTCTCGTTGAAGACGCCCTGGTTCTGTCGGACGTTGGCGCGGAACTCACCGCCGACGATCAGCTTGTTGTGGGTGCCGATGGGCTGCATGTACTGCGCTTCCACGCTCGCCCAGTCGCCCTCGATGTAGTCGCGGGAGAGCGCTCCGGGATACGGATACGCACCGCTGTAGCGGAAGCGATCGTACCCCACCTTTACGGAGAGCCGTGAGAGCTGGGCGAAGGTGTGCTCGTAGCGGGCAAACACGAAGCCGTGCCCGTCCCATGTCTGCTCACGCGGATCGCCGAAGGTGGTACCGAACGAGGCGGTTGGAATGTTCTTGCGGCGCCCCTGTGCCCCGCCCTCGACGCTCCAGTCGTGATAGATCACCTTGAAGAAGCCGTCGCCCGTGCGGTCGCCGTCGAGGCCGTTTGCCTGCCCGCCGTTGATGCCGGTGAACTCGCTGAAAAACAGGTTGGGGCCGGAGCTGTTGTAGAACCCGCCTGCGGCGAGCACCTCGAGCCCGCCCGCCAGCTTGCGCCCGTACATCGCGCGGGCGCGATAGGAGCCGAAAGTGCCGCCGTCCGCGCTCACCTCGCCGCCCTGGAGCTGGCGGCCCTGACGGGTGACGATGTTGATGACCGCGTAGAAGGCGTTGGTACCGTAGAGAGACGACGCCGGGCCGCGGATGACTTCGATGCGATCGACGATGCTCAGGTCCACCGGGGACTCGGTCCCCACCCGGGCCGCGTCGACGACGTTGTCGTTCACGCGGTGGCCGTCGACCAGCATCAGGATATGGGTGTTGTAGTCACCGGGCAGCGTGAAGCCGCGCACGGCGACGTAGGTGTAGTTGCGATCGTAGGTGGTGAAGAAGCCGCGAACGTTGTTCAGGACGTCGCCGAGCGTGCGATAGCCGTAGTGTCGGATGTCGTCCTGCGTGACCACCGTGATCGACGCCGGAGCCTCGCGAGGATCCTGTTCGTAACGGGAGGCGCCTGTTACACTGGGAACCTCGGCGAATAGCGCCTCCTCCTGGGCCTGAGCGGACCGGCTGCCGGCCACAGAGCCAAGCAGAAGAACGGCGGCGAGGACCCAGCTGCGCCCGGGGGGGCGCGCGGTCGAAGGCCGTGCCACCAAGTCTTGCATAACGCACCTCCGCCCCTTGCCCAACGGGGCGTAAGCCCGAGGAAACGACCGGAAGCACAATCAGTTACGGGATGCAGCCCCCTCAGGAGGAGCAGATCACATGCCACCGGTCGGTGGGCACTTAAGGGCGACTGGCGGGCGGGATA
>CAZFKN010000014.1:0-2056 GCA_964519805.1 uncultured Gemmatimonadaceae bacterium | reverse complement strand
CGCTTGCTCGAGAGCCTGATGTCCTGCGATTGCGGCACGCTGACCGACTGTGTCCGCCCCCGACTCGTGCGCATCACCCGGGCGCCGGCCACCTCGCCGGCCACCCAAGCGGTGGCGGGCGCCTAGCACCGCCGCTCGGTGTCGGGCGAGTCGCGCTCCCAGCCCGCCTCGCGGATCCACTGCTCCACCCGCTCCACCGCCTCGGCCAGCGTCCGGTCGAGCGCGTCACGAAGGTAGGGGACATACTCCAGGCGAGGCAGCACCTCGGCGCCCGCGCCGAGCCACGATCTCGCACCGGGCCACCCGGCGTGGATCTCGGCCGCGAGCACCAGGGGGCGCAGGACATCGGCCGGCTCCCGGCCCAGCTCGATGACCGTGACCAGGCGTCGGCGGGTGGTCAGGTGAACCCCCGCGATCGTCCGCCACTGCTCATCCGCCCCATCGGTCAGGGCCGGGGTCGGCTGCGAGGTGCGGGTAATGGTCCAGCCCTGGAAGGCAAAGAGATATGGTCGGTCAGTGCCGCGATGGCACCAGATGCCCTGGCCGATCGTAAACTCGCTGGGCCGGCCCAGGCTGGCGGCGGGATTCAGGGGGATATGCAGACTACGCTCACAAGACCAGGGGACCCTACAATACCCGCGACAGATGTAACGGCGAGGTGACGCTCCCGGCACGGAAGAGCGGCTGTTACACGGCGGGTCTGGCGGACTCCGGCGGAAAACCGTAACATCGCCAGCTCTTGTGCTTCCTGTTCCGACCTCAGGTCACGTGCCGGAGGGGCCCTTTGATCACGCTGGAGCGGCCGGTCGCCGGCCCCGCCATGATCCGCGAGCTCGCCCGTAACTTGGAACGGGCGTTGGCGGGACCGACCGAGCAGGTGTGTTTCACGTCGCGGGAGGGGCAATCCTCCTGTGCCTGTTATCGGGACGCCCATCACGCGGGCAATCACCGGTGCATGTGCGGCGCGGAATGGGCTGGGCACTAGACCGATCCCCCGCGGTCGCAGACATCGGGTTCCGCTCACGGCCTCCCGGACAGGCTCGCACCTGCGGGGAGGAACAGGTTATGGCCTTCCGCCTGCGGCAGCGAAACGCGTAGCAGCGCCGCCAGCGTAGGCGCGATGTCCCGCATATCGATCTCTCCCAGATCTCGACCCGCCGGCACCCCCGGCCCCATCAGCAGAAACGACGAGCGCATATCCGGCAAATCCGGCAAGTACCCGTGCATTCCGGCGCGAGTCGCAGGTGTCACGAGCGGGCCAGTCGTCGCGAAGCCCAACTCGTAACCCGGCCGGAGCGCCACCAGGTACGCAGCGTCGGGGAAGCCTTCGAGTCGACTCATGGCGGCCGCGTCGAGGATTCGGTCTACCCCGGTGCTCGAGTCGGCAGCGAGGGAGTCCAGCAGCGCGACCACCTTCGCCCGGACGGCGGTGTCGCCCGGATCGGCAAGCATGACTGCTCCCGAGGCGCCAGCCGGCCAGATGGTCGCCTGCCACGACGACGGCCTGATGGCGGAGTCGCTATCGAATCCAACCAAGCCGGCCCGGCGGAACTCGGCATACAGATTCACATCGTGCTCGGTGGGCAGGAACCCGTGGTCCGACACGATGGACACGATCACGCGGCCGTGGTACGTCCGATCCGCAGCCTCCACCAGCCGGCCTACGATCGAGTCGATCCGCTCCAGCACTGCGAGTACTTCGGGCGTGCCGGGACCGCTTTCGTGCTGCTGATGATCCAGGGCGGTGAAGTAGGCGACCATGAACCCGGGGTGCCTGGTCTCCAGCAGCCGGGCAGCGAATCGACCGCGTCCCTCGTCGCCGCCGATCGTCTCGTCGGAGCCATCGGGGTACGGGCCGAGCGCCGCTTCCAGCGAGTCCACGAGGCCGGGCGTCGACAGGACGCGGAGAAGCTTCCGATCGTCGGGCGTTCCCGCGCGCCAGTACTGGGGCAGGGAATACGTGAGCCTGGCGCCCACCGTCACCGGCCAATGGACGTTGGCCGTGACGAGGCCGGCAGCACGGGCCGCGTCCCAGAGCGTCGGCACCTTGATGTCC
>CAZFKN010000013.1:40963-42671 GCA_964519805.1 uncultured Gemmatimonadaceae bacterium | reverse complement strand
TTGCCCGCGTGGGTCGCGGCGGACACCACGGCCCGGACCGTCACGCTGGAGCTCGAGGTCACGGCCCCGTCCGACGCGCCGTCCGCACTCATCGCGGGGCACCGCGCCGGCGAAGTCCAGATCGTCGTTCCGCTCAACTGGACGGTGACGTGGCACTGGCGGTCGAGCGACACCACCGCGCCGCACAGCCTGGTGCTCATGGCCGAGCGGGAAAAGCTGCCGGCCGAAGGCGGCCGTCCCGCGATCGACAACGCCCTGACCCGTCTGGTGACCACCGGCCTCAAGGCGGGACAGAAGGATGTCGCAACGTTCGTCGCGGATCAGGCGGGTTGGTACTGGCTGCTCTGCGGCGTGCCGGGGCACGCGCTGGCGGGCGAGTGGGTGGGACTGCGGGTAAGCCCCGATGCAAGGTTGCCGGAAGTGCGAAGTAAGAAGTGAGGGGTGATCACTTCTCACTTAGTAGCTGCCGCACCTCCCCGTCGAACTCGGCGACCAGCCGCTCGTGCTGCGCGCCCATCGCCGCCCCGTAGAAGCCCGAGTGCACTCGGCGCACCTTGCCGTCCCGCCCAAGGAAGACCGTCGTCGGAAAGGCGATGACACCCTCGAGCTGCGGCAGCGCGGCCGCGGTGACCTCGGCGTCGCTGATCCCCGCCAGGAGCAGCGGAAACGGAATACCGAACTTGTCGCGGTAGCGCCGAACCTGTCGGGCGTCCACCGTCGTGTCCCCCGTGGCCTCGAACGCCAGGCCGACAATCTCGAGTCCGCGCGCGTGATACTTCCGCCAGAGGCGAACGAGCGTCGGTGCGGCGTCGTGGCAGGTAGGGCACCACGACCCGAACACGTCGACCAGCACCACCTTCCTCCGGAATCGCGCGTCGTCGCTCGAAACCAGTCGGCCATCGAGACCGGCGAAGGCGAACCGGAACGGCGCGGTCGTATCGGCCCGGATGACGGCTGTGGGGGGCGCGAGGTGCGGGGCGCCCGAGCTGCGGACCGCCTTCCACGGTGTCTGGGTCCGGAGACCGGCGTGCAGGACGCCCCGCAGCGTGTCGCCGTCCAGGCGGCCGGCAAGCAGGTAAACGAACGATCCATCGAAGTGAGCCAGGTAGAAGCTGTCCGCCGTCGCGCGCCCCGAGAAGTAACCGTAGTCGCCGCTGTTGGAGACGATCGTTCCCTCGAAGCCGGCCGGACCGTTGCGAAACTCGAAGACTCTCGGGCTGGTCCGCCAGTCCTGGATGAACGTGGCATCCCAGCTTCCCACCAGCGCGGCCGGTCCCGGCCCTCGCGCCCATCGGCCCCGTTCGGCGCGGAACGGGATCAGCCTCGGCCCCCGGCTACCCACGTTCCGGTAGGCGCCGATCAGCGAGTCTCCGCGTACCACCGCCTCGATCGTCGCAGCGTAGTCGGCGATCTCGAGGGCGACGCTGTCTCCCCCGACCCGGACGCCCGATAGTGGCTCACACTGATCGCCGTTGCAGAGCCGTGCCCGCCAGGCCCCCTCGGCGCGCTCGATCACGAGTCCGAACGGGAGCTGCCCGCCGGCGAGGTCGAGGGCGGCGCGCCAGGACCCCGCTACCCCGCGACCGCCCCCGTAAGAGGTGAGAGCTAAGAGGCGAGAGGGAGCCAGCAGCATGGCGGTCGCCAGCAGCACAACCCCGGACGCCGCTCGGCGCCCCTTCTCACCTCTCACTTCTCACCTCTCACTTCT
>CAZFKN010000013.1:0-40863 GCA_964519805.1 uncultured Gemmatimonadaceae bacterium | reverse complement strand
GGGCACGCGTACACCGAGCTGTAGGCGCAAAAGGGGTTCCGGGCACGGTTGAGGTCGAGCCGATAGCGGCCGTCGGGCAGCGGAGTGAGGCTTACGAACCGGCCGGCCGGATAGCTGCCTCGACCACTGGTGGCATCGCGGAAGTAGATCTCGAGATCGCTCTCGTCGGCGTCTCCGGGGATGCGGCGAACGCGGAGCGGCGTGCTCCGCCCGCCGAGCGGCACCCGAACCGTCCCGGCCTCGGTGGCCTCGACTTCGATACCGTCCGGAGCGAGCAACCGGACCGTGCCCCGCGACCGCGGGGGATCGAGCGCGACCGACATCGCCAGCGCCGAGTCGTACGTGAAGTACTCAGGCTGGTGGTTGGACCGCACCGCACCGAAGACCGCGAGGACCGTACGGCCGGCCAATCCTTCCGCCACCAGGGTATAGGGTCCGAGCGGCGCAGGACGGCCCCGGGGCAGCGGGCGGGGGGTGCCGCCGCCCTCGAGCGTGAGGCGGCCGCTCTGCTCGGTGACCCGATACTGTCCGAGCCCCTCCAGCGGCACGTCCGATCCTGGCGGGCCGAGCCGGATGCCGGAGCCGACCGGAGTCATGGCGATCGCGGCGTAGGGCGAGGTGCGGGCCGACGCGAGCCACCGGGCGTACGCGCTCCGCTCGGCGGCGACATCGGCCGGAATCTGGCTGGACAAGAGTGAGAGGTGAGAAGCGAGAGGTGAGAATGGGAGGAGGAGCGCGAGCGCCGCCAACGCCGCGCGCGCCCGTGATACTGGTGTGATGCCCCTCTCACCTCTCACTTCTCACCTCTCACCGTCTCTCAGGACTTGGCCAGCGCCCCAACCAGCAGCACCGGCGTCGTGGGCTGCTGCGAGCCGCCCGCGGGTTCCTCCGTCACCGCCGCGGCGCTGATCCGCCCCTCCGACGGGACCGTCACCTGGGGCACGAGGGCTTCGCCCGCGGCGGCGACGTTGAACGTGATCGACGGCACCGGCTTTCCGTCCTTGATGAACCAGAGCTGATACGTGCGTCCCTCCGGCACGGGCCGGAGCCTCGACGCATGCAGCACCGCCGTATTGTGGCGGCGATCCCAGAACAGCTGGATCTGCGGCTCCGGATCGCCGCTTGCGGTGAGCTGAACCAGCTGCACGCCGGGGGACAACAGCGATGCGAGCGTCGAGTCGGTTGCCGCGAGCCGCTGGCCCTGGGTGGCAAGGGATCGCGCCTGCTCGGCGATCGTGCTGTCGCGCGCGGCCAGATCGGCCCGGCGCTGAGCCAGCTCGTCTCCCAGTCGCTCGGCGCGGAGGCCCAGTCCGACCGCGATCAGGAGCGACGCCGCGAGGGCGCCCCACAGGAACGGCGACACCCGGCGCCGGGCCTCGAGTGGTGTTGGTGACGAGCCCGGCGATGTCGGCGGGGGCGGCGACGAGGTCAGGGGCCGGAGCTTGCTCGCGGACACCGCCTCGAGGACCCGTGCACGCAGCCCCGGGGCCGGCTCCGCCTCGACTCCACCCAGTGCGAGCAGCGCCGCGGTTTCCCGCAGCTCCGCCACCTCCTGGCGTGCCTCAGCGGAGGTCGCGAGATACTCCTCGAACGCCCGCGTCTCCTCGGGGGACAGGGCCCCGAGCGCGTACGCGGCCGCGAGGTCGCGCAGCGAGGACTCGTCCGGCGTGCTCATGGGCCTTGCTCGAAGAAGAACGGACGGAGCGCGGCCCGGAGCTTCTGCATCCCGAGCCGCACGCGGGTCTTGACGGTGCCGAGCGGCTCGTTGAGCCGCTCGGCGATCTCCGACTGCGACAGGCCTTCGAAAAACGCCAGCTCGATCGCCTGGCGCTGCGGCGGCGACAACTCGTCGAGCGCGGCCCGGACCTGACGGCGCCGCTCGGTGCGGTCGAGCGCCTCGGCAGGGTCGCCGCGCCAGGTCCCCATCGCGAGCGGGGCATCCGGGACGTCGGCCGCCGCTGTCTGGGTGACCCGTTCCCGGCGCGCGCGGGCGCGCACCAGATCCAGCGCCCGGCTCCGGGCGATCATGGTCAGCCACCCCGCGACCGAGCCGCGCCCGGGCTCGAACCGCGCGGCGTCGCGCCAGGCCTGCGCGAACGACTCGATCACGACCTCTTCCGCGTCCGCCCGCTGCCCGCTGATGCGGTAGGCGACGGTGTAAAGCACCGTAGCGTACCGGTCGTACAGCTGACCGATCGCTCGCTCGTTGCCGCCGGCTGCCTGCGCGATGAGGTCGCGATCGGCTGGCGCCGACGAGACCGGACCCGGATTGGGCATCAACCAAGAGTGGAGGAATCGATGCGGCAGCCACGCGAACACGTGGCCGCCCGCGACCCCCAGTCTAATCCGCGGGCCGACGGTCCCACAAGAAGCCGGCGGGCTCACGGGAGCGCCTTGGCAGCGTCCCCCCGCGTGAACAGCAGGCTGGCCGTCCGCCCCGCATACGTGGCCCGCACGATGTTCACCTGATCCTCGAAGCGCTCGCAGAGCAGGGCCATTCGGACCCGCGCCCCCGCCAGTCCCTCCGGCACTTCGCCGCGGAGGCGGATCTGCACGACGTCACTCGACTGGGTGGCCCCATCCCAGCGCAGCTCGATAGCCCGCCCGGCCGGGTCCGCCAGCGTGACGCGCGGCCGCACGTACGCCTCCAAGGCCACCGGGTCTTCGGAGCCCACCACGGAGCCGAGGTCATCCGCGAACACGCGGATCGTCACGAGAACGGTCCGCGTGACCGGCTCGTGCACCAGCTCGGCCACGGCTGTGTGCATCGGGTGCACGGCCGCGAGGGCCGGCAGGATGAGCCCCGCGAGCCAGGTCACCACGGCCGCCGCTCGACCGCCATTCGGGCAGCGACCAGCGCCACGCCCGCGGACACACCCACCACCCGCCAGCGATACGCGCGCCATGGCACGTTTCGAGGATGCCCGCTCAGGAGGCGGTCGAGCCCACCCAGCAGAAGGCCCGCGATTGTGAGCACGACCAGCTGACCCAGCTCGATGCCGACGTTGAAGCCAAACAGCGGGATGGCAATCGAGTCGGTGAACAGGCTTCGGAGGTAATTGGCGAAGCCGGCTCCGTGCACCAGGCCGAACACCCCGGCAAATACGGCGCGGTAGCGTCCCCGCCAGAGCGCTTCGGAGCGGCGGCGGACAGCGATGTTCTCCAGCCCCGTGGCGACGATCGTGATCGGGATGAGAAACTCGATGACCGCCGTCGGCAGGACGAGCGCACCCGTGACCGCCAACGCCAGCGTGATCGAGTGCCCCACCGTGAACGCGGTCACGACCCACAGCGCGTCCCGCCAGTCGTCCCGCCGGTACACGGCCGCCAGGGCCAGCAGGAACAGGATGTGGTCGAGCGCCTCAGGGTCGGTGATGTGCCGGAAGCCGAGATGGATGAACGTCCCCAGCTCGCTCACAACGCCTCCAGCGCCGCCCGGGCCGTGGCCGCCTGGGTGGGGTGCCAGTACGGATTCAGGGCGAGCGCCTCGGTGAGATCGCGCCGCGCCTGGTCCCGCTCGCCGATAGCGCGCTCTATCATGCCCGCGTGGTAGAAGAGCATCGCATCTCGGGTGCCTAGCGCGAGTGCCTGACGCATGGCCTGGCGGGCGTCGGCGTCACGCCCGTTCTTGTGGAGCGCCCAGGCGAGGAGGTCCCAGCCGTAGATGTCCTTCCGCACGGCGATCTCTTCCCGTGCCTTCTCCAGCACCTCGGCCGCGCGGCGGTCGTGGTCGAGCAGGAAGAGGCTCCAGGCCCTGTGGAACGGACCGACCTGTCTGCTCACGGCGACTTCGAGGACGCGAAAATACTCCTCGGCCTTCGCGGTATCGCCGAGCGCGGCGTATGCATCGCCCACCACGCCAAGCGTGGCCGGGTCCAGGGTCCGCGCGATCGCCTGCTCGCCCCAGTCGATCGCGCCGCGCCAGTCGCGCCGCGCGGCTGCCAGCCGGGCGTAGAGTCCCAGCACCCGGTAGTCTCCTGGATGGACGGTGAGGCCGGCCCGAAGCGCGCGCTCGGCCTCGTCGAGACGACCGTTCCGGAGCGCCAGGTCGGCGACCCGGAGGTGGAACCACGCCGACTGCTCCGCCGGCAGCCCGTGCAGCTTGAGCGCGTTGTCCCGCGCCTCAACCAGGAGGCGGTGGGCCTCCTCGGTCCGGCCCCGGAGCTCGAGCCAGCGGGCGATCCGGGGCGCGACCGCGAGATCGCGGGTCCAGCTCGCGAGCGGCGCGAAGGTGGCCCCGGCCGAGTCGTAGAGTCCCAGCTCCATCTCGATCTCGCCGAGTAGCGCCTGGACCGGGCGCGCCTCCGGCTCGCGCGCGGCCAGCTCCCGAGCGGAGGCGAGCGCCTCGGAATAGCGGTGCTGTGCCAGCAGGCTGTTGACGAGGACGGCCAGCGCCTTGCCGTTCCGTGCCCGGCGGTGGTCGAGCGATCCGCGCGCCGCCTCCTCGGCGCGGACGAGGTCCTGATAGTCGCCCGTTTCCCGCGCGCGTTGGAGGTACAGGCCGGCCAGCTGGGCCCGGTCCCGGGCGCCCAGGGGATCGCGGCCGATCCGGGCCTGATAGAACGTGATGTCGAGATCGCGCACCTGCGCCTCGGACAAGGCGGGGCCCGGCGCCCGCGTCGGGACTCGACCCGCCCGCGCCAGGGCGACCGCGGACGCGGCCACGCCCACCGCGGCGAGCGTGACCACGATTCGCCGCAGCATTGTCGCCGCGCCCCTTAGTTGGGCGCGCCGAGGTACGGGAATGTCGCGGACACCTTGGAATCGAAGGCGACGTTGTCCGTGGTCAGCGCGGCCTTCCCCTGGGCACCCTGCGGATCCAGCCCGAATGGGTCGCCGAACACGGCGAGCAGAGCCAGGGCGACCACGTCGTCGGACAGCTTGCGTCCGCCCCAGCCGTTCTGCAGCGGGGCGACGCCGACCCAGTTGAGCCAGCTGGCGCTGGCCGGGTCCTTGTCGGTTTGCACAATCAGCATGTCCGGCAGGAGCACGCCGCCGAGCACATCGGCATAGGATGAGGAGCGCCCGGCGACGCCGGTGATGAACGCCTTCACCTGCGCGCCGATCAGCGCCGCGTCCTGATCCGGCCCGATCGAGCCATGGAGCGGGTGATCCCGCTTCTCGAGCAGCACCTCGCTGACGAGGGGGTTACCCAGCCGTTGCACCTGGTCGTACATGCGCATGTTCCTGGGGTCGGTGGGGGACGTGATGTTGTTGTCGCTGCAGCCGGCAAGGAGCGCCATCGCCGCCACCGGGAGCGCGGCGACGCGTCCCCGCCCAAAGAGAGTCCAGAAGGTCATGGTGTCAGTCCTCGAGTGAGAGTCGGTGGTCAGCTGCTGATCGTTCCCCAGATGCCCAGCTTGCCCGGCGCGCCGTTCTCGATCATCGAGCTCGGCAGCTCGATCACGATCGACAGCACGTTGAAGCCCTTCACGTAGTCCACCGCCTGGCCGCTGGGCCGGAAGAAGAATGGAGCGGACGGGTTCGGGGTGAGCGCGCAGGCGCTGGCCAGCGGTCCGGTGACCGGTTTGCGGTCGGGCAGGACGCAGAAGAACGCCTCGAGATCGATGAAGAAGGGATCGTCCCGCGGCCCGGCGAAGACTTGAATGCCGGTCGGGCTGCCGAGGACCGTGTTGACCGGCCCCGTTACCGCCGGAGTGACGGCCGCTACCTCGTTGCCCATCGCGCCTTGGACGGGCGGCGCCACCGGTCCCCGCACCGAGACGGTCTGGCTCGCGCCCGTGCCGTTGAAGGTGACCTGGATGACCTTGTCTTCCTTGGCGTCTCCCGTGTTGTCGATCTTGAACTGGTAGAGCAGGCTGTTGTCGAACGTGGCGCCGGCCGCGGTCTGCGCCGGCGTCAGGAACGCCCAGCTGTTCATGACGAGCACGATGCGGCCCGGCGCCGAGCCGGGGAACGCATAGACGTCGGTCATGTCCTGGGTCGGGTTCAGCTCGACGAGCGGCGTGTCCTGGTGGTCCGATCCGATGGCTAGTCGAGCGATGCCCGCGGCGGCGGCCGCCACCAGCGCGCCCGCGACCAGCGCGCGGCGCCGGGTCAGGGTCGGGAACGGCATGGCGCGATATCTCCTTCGAGAGTGGGTGAGATGATCCCTCGTGCCCACGGCTACGCGCCGCCCCGGACGATCGGATGCATCCGCCAACGAGAACGGCCGCGCAGGAGACGGCGCGGCCGTGGACTATGGGGTCAGGATGCGGGGCGGGTCACCAGCTCCAGAAGCGATCCGGCCGGAAGGGGGTGAGGTCCTCGGTGGGCCGTTCACCGGTGAGCATGAGGCGGAGCAGAAGGCCGCTGATCGCCGCGAGCAGAATCCCGTTGCGTCCGTGGCCCGTCGCATACCAGAGTCCGCGCAGACGGGGCTCCGCGCCGAGGATGGGGAGACCGTCCGGGGTCATGGGGCGAAGCCCGGCCCATGTCCGTCGCACATCCAGGCCG
This sequence comes from uncultured Gemmatimonadaceae bacterium, assembly GCA_964519805.1. Taxonomy (GTDB): domain Bacteria; phylum Gemmatimonadota; class Gemmatimonadetes; order Gemmatimonadales; family GWC2-71-9; genus DASQPE01. Next base: position 34,407 of record CAZFKN010000013.1, on the reverse strand, counting down.
GCCAGCGGCGGCGCCAGCAGCGCCGCACCGGCCATGACACGGCCGAGCCCCGCCGAGGTCACCGAGGCGTCGAAGCCGGCGTAGTCCATGGTGGAGCCGACCAGCGCCTCGCCGTCGCGGGCCAGGAGATAGCAGTCGCGGCTGTAGAGTACGGCCCGCTCCACGCCGGCGGGCCAGGGAAGCGCCGCCATCTCGCCACGGATCGGCTCGACCGAGAGCGGACGCGGCAGCCCCGCGATCAGACCGCTCCACGCGCCGGCCGCGAGGACAGCATGGTTGGTGGGGTAGCGCTCCGAGCGTCCCGCGACGGCCACGATCCGGTCGCCCAGCGTCTCGAGGCCCACGGCCTCGTCCCGGACCAGCACGGCCCCGTGCTTGGCCGCGTCGGCGCGGAGGGCCTGGACCAGCCGCTGCGGATCGACCGCGCCCTCGCGCGCGGCCCAGAGGGCTCCGTGCGTCGGTGCGAGCCAGGGCCAGCGGGCCCTCACCTCCGCAGCGTCGAGCCAGTCACACAAGTGGCCCTGCTGCCGCTGCCACGCTACCTTGCCGCGGAGTGAGACGACGTCCGTTTCGTTGAGCGCGACATTCGCGATCCCGCCGCGCCAGAGCCCGATGTCGATGCCGGTGGACTCCTTGAGCGCGGGGGCGAGCGTGCCGTACAGTTCGCGTCCAGCCAGGCCGAGGTCGAGCAGGACGTCGCCCTCGCGGGCCTCGATCTGCGGGGCGAGCATGCCGGCGGCGGCGCGCCAGGCCTGGCCCCGGTCGGTCTCGGGCTCGATGATGCGGACCCGCCGGTGGGCGAGGGCGAGTTCGCGGGCGCAGGCGGCCCCGACGGCTCCGCCACCGATGACGATAACGTCCGTGGCTTCAGTCACTTAGATTGGGTATGAAACTTTTTGAAACGTCAAGGCGTACGGCCGCAAGACCCGCGTCCGGAGGATTATACCATGTTCCGTAACCTGGTCGGCTTCGCGATCTTCGCGGTGGTCGCGATCATCTGCTTCAAGCTGCTGCTTGGGCTGTTCGGCCTCGCGATCGGCCTGCTTCTGGGCATCGCCTGGCTGGCATTTCTCGGCTGGCTGTTCTACCTGGTGATCCGGGTCCTGAGCCCGACGACCGCGGACCGGATCCGGGAGGTGATTTCGGGGAAGGCGGCCTAAACAGCAAGTGAGCAGTAAGAGGTAAGAAGTGAGAAGGGAGCCCCGCTGATTGCGAGGCTCCCTTCTCACTTTTCACCCCTCACGTCTCACCTCTCACCCGCCGTTGCCGCCGCCTCCGCCCGCCGCCGCTCGGGTCTTGGCTGCGCGGGCTCCGGCGCGGGAGGCGGAAGACGCAGGGCACCCCGCGAACGCCAGAGCGCCAGGGCGGTTTGCCACGGTCGCACGCGGCTCTGGCGGTTCCGCAGATCATGCCGCTCCACGGCTGTAATCGTCTCCACCCGCCGCGCGACCCTTGCCGTCCTCGCGATCAGCTCAGCATTGGCGCTCCACCCCTGTGCCGTGAGCAGCGGCCCTTCCTGGGCTCGAAACGCGTGGCGGAGGGTGATCAGCCGCAGCGCCATGAAGCCGGATACGACGTCCGTGACGCCCGGCACCCGCACCCGGCCGCTCAGCAGCAGGGGTCCCAACCGGCGTACCAGGCGCCGCGCGAGCGACGCCTCTCCGGCCAGCTCGCTCTGCGCCACGACGACGTCGGCGCCGCTCTCGAGCCGCCGCACGAGGTCCGGGATGAAGCTCGGCCCGTGCGCAAAGTCGGCGTGCATCAGGATCGCGCTGTCGCGCTTGGGTCGGTCAGTGCGCTCGACCGCGATGCGGAGCAGCTCCTCGACGGTCGCCGCATACCCACGGCTGGTCTCGTGCCGGATCAGCGTCAGTGGCAGGACACGGGCATACGGCTCCAGGACCTCCGCGGTCGCGTCGGTCGAGCCGTCGTCCGCCACGAGAAGGTGGTACTCCCGGGGGAAGCCGCTGAAGACCTGCCGGATTTTCCAGAGCAGAAGCCCCACGGTCGGGGCTTCGTTGTGACTCGGAATGCAGACGTAGATCATGAGCGCAGTGCGAGTGAAACAGGCCGGAAGGATATCATCCGTTGGAGGCCTTGGACACCCCCGCGAGCGGTGCCCGCGACCCACCGATCGGACGAATTCGAGGGGTGGTTGGCACGGCGTATGCGAGTCAATCCGCCGAGGGCCCGAGCGCCCGGGAAGGTGGCGGGTAAAGCCACGTCCCGGCAATAATGCCCTGAGGGGACAGCAATTCCGGAGGTCCAGCAATGATTCGTGCCAACGCGCGCAGCCGACTCACCGCAGCCGATCTTCAGCTGGTGGTGCTGTTGCTGAGCCGCGGGTCCGCCCGCCGGCGCGTTGCGCTCGAACGTGAGTTGGCGACGGAGGGGCCCGATCCGCTCCTCGACGCGCCCGAGCTGCTGGATCGCCTGCTCGCGGTGCGGACGATTCTGGTGCCCTCCGAGGTGCTGTTCTTCTACGTGGTGGTCCGGCATACCCTGCGGCACGCCGAGCTGGACGACCGGGAGGTGGCGGACTACCTGGCCGCGATGTTGCTCGACTTCGGGCGGCGGGACCGGGCCTGGCGCGTGGACTGGAATGACGATCAGCAGCACCGCTATCTCGCGGACATTCTGCTGGACCTCGAGGCGAGCGATGGGGAGCGCCGATTCCGGGTGATGGTGCACCTCGGTAACTACGCGCTCTGGCTCGCCGGGCTGTTTCCCGACTACATCGCCGCCCGCCACCTGCGCAAAGGCGGCCCCGACGTCACCTACTACGACGCGCTCGGCCGCCGGGGGTTTGCCCTCGCCAGCGACCACGCGCTGGCCGACCGCTACGGGCTCGACGGCGTGCTACGCACCGCGGCTGAACGATTCCCCTCGCTGCGCGGCGCGCTCAACGGCTTGAGCGACCGTGTCCTGTTTCCCGGCGGCGCCGGCGTCGACCGCGCGCTCCGGAACCTCGGCATTCACTAGCCGCTTCCGCGCCTCCTCCACCAACGCGCTGAACAGTCCCCGCTCGGGCGCGGTGACGTCCACGTGCATCTCTTCGGGATGCCACTGCACCGCGAGGAGCCACGGATCCTCCGGGCGGCCATCCACCGCCTCGATCACCCCGTCGTCGGACCAACCGGTCGCGATCAGGGCGGGAGCCAAGTCCCTCACCGCCTGATGATGAAACGAGTTCGGCACCAGCCGCTCCACGCCGAGCGCGTGAGCGGCGCGGCTCCCGGGCGCGAGTCGGACGTGATGCGTCCGGGCGTGACGCGGCGAATCGGGATCGTGATTGATAGCGCCCGGCCGCTCCGATGGGAGGTCCTGATACAGTGTGCCCCCCAGCGCGACGTTGATCAGCTGGATCCCCCGGCAGATCCCGAGGACCGGGAGTCGGGTGGCGCGCGCCGCGGCGAACAGGGCCAGCTCGAACCGGTCGCGATCGCGATCGACCGACCCGAGCGCCGGCGATGGATCCTCGCCGTAGTAGGCCGGATCGACATCCTCGCCGCCCGTGAGCAGGAGGCCCTCGCAGCCCTCGAGCGCCCGCGCCGCGACGCCGGTGCCGACCAGCTGGGAGAGAATCACCGGAATCCCTCCGGCTCCGGCCACGGCGCTCACGTACGCGGCGTTCACCCCCGCACGGGGGGCGCCGTGCCAGTCGCGGACCACTCCGCTCACGGCGATGCGGGGGGCTGTCATCGGAGGACGGAGTCCGGGAAGAACGGGCAATGCGGGTCTTCGATCTTCGCGGGGTCGACCTGAATCCCGATCAGGGGAATTGACGTGGCGCCGATGGAGACGCTGCCGATCGTCGGCGCGCCTTCGACGGTGGCCCCCTCGTAGAGCATGACCCCCCGCGCGGTCCCCCCTGAATCGAGCACCAGCACGCCGAACCCCGGCTTGGCGTCCCGCGGCAGTGCCCCGTCCACCCCCACGATCCAGAGCGAGTCTGACCGACCCACCACCCCGCGGTACGCCGCGCCCGCCACGAGGCGGACCGCGAGGCGCTCGGGGAGGTGCGCGGGCGGGCTGGCGAGTGTCTGATGGGGAACTTCGAACTGACCCAGCAACGCGGTCGGGCCGGCGAGCGCGGCGATACCGCAGGCCGCGGCGCCGGGATGACCACCGCCACAGGCGGCGAGTGTCGAGCCCAGGGCGAGCAGCGCGAGGGAGCGGAACGTCACAGTCGACCGCAAGGTCATAGCTGCCCCAAAGATAACGTCCCGGCGGACGGCGCCGAGCCGGGTTTCCTTGACCGGGCGCCGGTGCGGATCGTACCATACGATCTGTCGGTAGCAGCTTCCACTCCCAGGAGTCCTCTCTCTGAGCGTCTTCGAATCGCTCCGGGCCCGGCTTGACCGGCTGTTCGCCGAGCCGGCCTCCGATCCCCGCGCCCGCGCCGAGGCGTTGCGCGACGCGCTGGCGGAAGCGTCCCTTGCCCTGCAGCGCATGCGCGACGGGCTATCCGCCACCGAGCGCGAGCTCGTCGCGGAGAAACAGCAGCTCGAGGACGCCGAGCGCCGCGGCCGACTTGCCGCGCAGGTCTCGGACACGGAGACAGTCGCCATCGCCGGCAGATTCGCCGTCAGGCACCGCGAGCGGGTGGCGGTGCTCGAGCGGAAATGCGCGGTGCAGCGAGACGAGCTGGGGCTGGCGCGACGCGAGATCGAGGAGATGACGATCGAGGTACGGGCGACCGTGCGGCCGGAGACCGACGCGAGTCTGCGAGCGGCCTGGCGCGAGGTCGAGGCGGCTGGCGGCGTTCGGCCGGAGACCGACCTCGAGGGCGAGCTGGCGCGGGCGCGCGAGGAGCGGGAGCTGATGGAGAAGGCGGTGGAAGCCCAGCTCGCGCACCTGAAGAAGAAGATGGGGAAACAGCCGTGAGAGGTGACAGGTGAGAAGTGAGCAGTAAGAGGGTCGGACCGAGCCGACATCGGGAAGCCGTGGTGGGCCTGCTTCTCACTTTTCACCTCTTACTTCTCTCTTCTCACGCTCTTTCGCAGTCGCCGCCCTCGCATTTCCGGAAGCTCGCTCACACCTACAGCATCGTCGCCTACGACTCCGTCACCGGGGACCTCGGGGTCGCGGTGCAGTCCAAGTTCCCCAACGTCGGCGGGCTGGTGCCGTGGGCCAAGGCCGGCGTCGGCGCGGTGGCGACCCAGAGCCTCGCCAACACCGCCTACGGCGAGCGTGGACTCGAGCTGCTCGCCCGCGGTGCCACGGCCGAAGAGGCGCTCCGGATTCTCACGCGCAGCGACACGATGCTGAGCGACCGCCAGGTCGGGATGGTGGACGCCCGCGGCAACGCGGCCAGCTTCACCGGCGCCACGACATTCGACTGGGCCGGCGGCCGCGTGGGCGCGCCGGCCGGGCCGGGCAGCGTGGCCGGCGGGAAGGGGGCGATGATCGCCGGCCGGACGTTCGCCGCGCAGGCCAACATCATGGTGTCGGACCAGACCGTCGCCAACATGGCGGCGACGTTCGAGCGATCCACGGGGCCGCTGACCGACCGGTTGCTCGCCGCGCTCAAGGCGGGGCAGGCCGGCGGCGGCGACAAGCGGGGCATGCAGTCGGCCGCGTTACTGGTGGTCCGGAAGGACGCCGGCTATCTGGGCGCCAACGACCGCTTCGTGGACATCCGGGTGTACGACGCAAGCGATCCCATCGCCGAGCTCGAGCGCCTCCTCGCCCTCCACAAACTGTACTTTTTCCCCACCGATCCGAAGGATGTCGTCGACCTCACGCCGGAGATCGTCCGCCAGCTCGAGCCGATCCTGCTGCGCGAGCCGGCGACGCAACCGAAGAAGTGGCTGACGGTACCCCAGGGACGGGCCACGCGGGCCTTCCTCGAGGCGCTGCGCGATTTCATGTATTGGGAGAATTACGACGTGCGGGTCCGCATGGACGGCAAGATCGATCGCGTCGTGCTGGACGATATCCTGAAGACCCACCGAACCTGAGGAGCGACCGCTTGGCTGCCGCCACCGTCCCACCGCCCGCCGCGCCCGCCGCCCGTCCGCCGGACACCCGCTTCTTCGGTCACCCCCGCGGCCTCTCGACGCTCTTCTTCACCGAGTTCTGGGAGCGGTTCAGCTACTACGGGATGCGCGCGATCCTGATCCTCTTCATGACGGCACCGCTCGCCCTGGGCGGCCTCGGCTTCGATACGGCCAAGGCCGGCATCGTCTACGGGACGTACACCTCGCTGGTCTATCTCACCGCGCTGCCGGGCGGCTGGCTGGCCGACCGCTTCGTGGGCCAGCGTCGGGCCACGCTGTACGGCGGCGTGGTGATCATGCTGGGCCATATCTGCCTCGCGGTCCCCACGATCGCCACGTTCTACCTCGGGCTCGGCCTCGTCGTCATCGGCACCGGCCTGCTCAAGCCCAACGTGAGCACGATGGTCGGCGAGCTGTACGGCGCGGCGGACGGGCGCCGGGACGCCGGCTTCTCGATTTTCTACATGGGCATCAACCTCGGCGCGTTCGTCTCGCCGCTGGTCTGCGGATGGCTGGCGCAGAGCGAGCAGTTCCGCGGCATCCTCACATCGGTCGGCCTGCGGCCGGAATCCTCGTGGCACTGGGGGTTCGCCGCCGCGGCGGTCGGCATGTTCTTCGGCATCGTCCAGTATCTGGCGGGCTGGAAGCACCTGGGCCAGGCCGGGATGTATCCGGTCGGGTCGAATCCCGCGGAGCAGACGCGGAACCGAAGCACGCTTCGGAACGGGGTCGTGGGAACCCTCATTCTGATTCTGGGCATTGCCGTCCTGGGCCGCATGGGAATCCTGCATGTGACGCCCGAGGGTCTGGGCAACGCGTTCGGTCTCGTGCTCCTCGCGGTCACGGTCATCTTCTTCGTCGGGCTCCTCGGCTCGAGATCGTGGACCGGCGCGGAGCGGAAACGGCTCATCACGATCGGGGTGCTGTTCGTCGGCGCGGCGATCTTCTGGTCGGTGTTCGAGCAGGCCGGCTCCACGCTCAACCTCTTCGCCGAGCGCAGCACCGACAACCGGCTGCTGGGCATGGCAATTCCGGCGAGCTGGTACCAGTCGCTCAACGCGATCTTCATCGTCCTGCTGGCGCCGGTGTTCGCGTGGCTCTGGGTCCGGCTCGGGAAGCGCGATCCGTCGAGCCCGGCCAAGTTCGCGGTCGGGTTGCTGTTTGTGGCCGCGGGGTTCGGCATTCTCATCGTCGCGGCGAAGCTCGCGGCGGCCGGCGTCAAGGTGAGCCCGCTCTGGCTGACCGCGACCTATCTGCTGCATACGATCGGCGAGCTGTGCCTGAGTCCGGTGGGGCTGAGCGCCATGACCAGGCTCGCGCCCGCGCGGGTGGCCGCCCTCATGATGGGGGTCTGGTTCCTCGCGACGTCGGTGGGAAACTACCTTGGCGGGCGGGTGGCCGGATTGTACGAGTCGTTCTCGTTGCCGAACCTGTTCACGGCGGTGACGGTGTTCGCGCTGGCGGCGGCGGTCGTGCTGGCGCTGCTGGTGAAACCGATTGAAAGGATGCTGGCGAAGGAGCAGTGAACGGTGAACCAGCCGTTCACTGTTCACCGCCTTCATTGCCGCTGTCCAGCGCGTACAGCCTGACTTCGTCCAGGTCCTCTTCCCACACCGTCCCCACGAACTTCATCCCCAGCTTCTCGGCGACGCGGATGGCAGCCTGGTTGTCGGGTGGGAGGCTCGCGCACACGCGGGTCACGCCGGGCTGCGGGAGGGCCCAGTGGACCAGCGCCCCCGCTGCCTCGGTGGCGAACCCGCGCCCTTCGACGTTCGGGTAGGTCGCGTAACCGATCATCACGGCTCCCTCGTCGTCGGGCCCGCCGCCGAACCCCACCGATCCCACGGCCTCCTTCGTGTCCTTCCGGATGACCAGCCAGCTCCACCAGCCCTCCTGGCGCGGGTCGGCCGCGAGCCGCTCGCGCACGTGCGGCAATACGTCCTCCGTAAGCGGGGGCGGACGGAGCGGGGTGGGGAAGCGGGCGGCGGTGAGTGTGGCCAGGCGCACCGCATCGCCGCTCAGCAGGGCGTCGATCGCCTCGGGAGTGAGGGACAGCAATACCAGTCGCGGAGTTTCGAGACGCATGTTGGGACGCTGGGGTATGGTGGACTGGTCCGCAGTGAACAGTATGCAGTGAACAGCGAATGGTGAACAGTGAACAGTGAGCGGGGGCTCCAGTCGTCACGGAACTCCCCGTTTACCGTTCACGGTTCACGGTTCACGCGTTTTGCGAGGCCATCCCAAAGCTCGCCGAGATTCCTCCGGTTCTGCTCCGGATCGCCCCGCCCGGCGCGGGAGGCGCTCCGGGCGAAGATTACCGTCGAGTCGTGCGCCGGCAGGAGGAGCAGGTACACGTCGTCCGTGAAGCGGAAGATCCGCGAGCGGTGAGTCGCCCAGATCACACCATCCTTGCCCGCCACGACCTCCCAGCGGGGCAGCCCGTCGATGGCGTCTACGACCGCGTGCGCCGCCTGAACCGGCGATAGCGGGTAAACGTGCGGCCGAAGCAACGGATCGTCCGCGCCGTCACTGGTGACCGCCACGCCGCCCCGGTTGCCCTGCTCGAGCAGCCGGATCACGGTGTCGGGGCCCGGCAGTGCGGCCGGGTCGGTGGTGCCGCCGCAGCTAGCGAGGGCGGCGAGCGCCGCCAGCAGAAGGCATCGATACCTCACCGCTGGAGAACGCCGCACGCGATGCGGGGGCCGGAATTGCCCGACGGATCGGTCTTGAGATCGTCGGGCCCGGCGTGAACCACGAGGGCCTTCGCGGCCGCGCCCCGTCCGATCGCGCGCACGAGGTCGGCCGGGATGGCGAGTGTGGTGTCGACCGTGCTGTCTCCGCGCGCCACGACATTGGGCAGGTCGCCGGCGTGGGGACCCTGGGGATTTCTGCTCCCGTGCTGGCGTTGCTGCGGGTTGTAGTGTGCGTCCGCCGACAGGAAGCCCGGCGGGTCGCACATACCGGTGGTGTGCAGGTGGAGGCCGTGCACGCCGGGTCCGATGCCCCACAGCTTGAGCACGAGGAGCCCACCCCCCTTCGACAGGAGCACCGACGCCGTGCCGGTCTCCCGGCCCTCGCTGTTGATCAGATGCGCGTTGGCGGCCTGGGGGACGACCTGGGCCGGCTTCGGGGTGCCGCCGCACGCCGTGCTCGCCAGCGCCGCCGCGGCGATGCCGACCTGTGCGAGCCCGCTCGGGACGAGGCGGCCGCTGCCGCGAATCCGGGCCGACGTGGTCACGCCTTGATCCAGAGCCTCACCGCGACGGCCACCAGGAAGACCGCGAAGAGCCGGGAGAGCACAGCGGCCTTGAGCGACTGGCTCAGCGTCGCGCCGAGGTAGGCGCCCAGGAACATCCCCGCTGCGAGGAGGAGGCCGGCCCGGACGTCGAGATGTCCTTCGCGATAGTAGACCACGGCGCCGAGCAGGCCGACGGGCAGCAGCAGCGCGCCGAGTGACGTGCCCGTCGCCGTCTGGATGGACATGCCGCCGAAGAAGACCAGTGCAGGTACGATGAGAATCCCACCGCCGATCCCGAATAGGCCGGCGAGCACGCCGGCCGCCAGGCCGATCAGGACGAACGTGAGAATCACGGGGCGCTCCCCTCGCACGAGAGGAGCGAAAGCTATACGCGGTCCGAGGGCGAAGCGACGGGGCGGGGACCGGTGCAGAGCGCGATCCACAGTCCCCAGATGAACGAGGCGGCGAGCACCGCGAACGCGAGCCGCCGCGTCAGCATGGCGATGTGGAGATCATAGCTCAGCAGGTTGAACCGATTGAGCAGGTAGTACCAGTCGTGCTCGCCACCGTCGGGGCTGAAGCTCACGAGCGGCAGCTCCTGGGCGACGGCGTCCCCGATGTAGACGGCGAGGTTGCTCAGACTGAACGAGAGCCAGCAGCCGGCGACCGCGGTCCCGTACCAGTCACGCCGGGCGAGCAGCAGCGCGCCGGCCCCGGCGGGCACCAGCAGCTGCATCAGGCTGCCCCCGGCGACCGTCAGCAGCTCGCCGAACGGCGCGAAGAAGAGATGGCCGAACTCGTGGGAGCCGAAGATGATCCCGGAGAAGATGCTCCAGTAGTCGGGGTCGGCGAGGTAGCGCCACCCGGTCCAGCCCAGCCAAAGGAGGAGCGGCACGCGCCAGAGCCAGCGCCGGTCGAGGCCGGTCGCCGGGGCCTCGCCAGCCTCGGTCGTGGCCGTAACGGGCGTGGTGGCGGCAGGAGCCGTGGCGCCGGCGCCGGCCGTGGTCCGGGGAATGGTCACGGCCGGGCAGCGGGCAAGTCCGGTGCCCTCGCCCGCCAGGGGTAAGGGACCGGGTCGCCCCACGCCGAAGCGCGTTTGCGATCGGCTGTTAGGCCCCGGCGGTCGGTCGGCCCTCGGCGGTCCGAGCCGGGGATTCCTACAGGAATGTGGGGATCGACCGCGTAATCGTGCACGTCGCAACGTGATTCGCGGGTCCGGTCCGGTTGACATCGCACCCGGCCGAGGCGTATATACATGCACGATGCCGAAACTCACCGCACGTCCGACTTGCGCGTGTTGTTGTCGCCACGGAGCCCGAACGGGACCGCGCGCGGCGCCTGCGCATAGGCGAGCGTAGCGGCAGCAAGATCCCCGACGGCTCCGGCAGTATGCGTGCGGAGCGCCGTCGGGACCGAAGGAGAGGCCCGGGGGAACGCTCCCCCGGGCCTCTTTCTTTTTGTGCGAGGTGGACGGGAGTGACGGAACGAGGCAGGCAGTGACGGAAGCGATCACGCGCGAACACGTGCTCAGACGGAATTCGACCGAGCGATTGAAGTTCGAGAAGTCGCCGCTCGACATCATCCACGAGCTGCCCGCGTTCGCGGTGCAGGGCTACGAGGGCGTAGCGGAGGAGGACATCGTCCGCCTCAAGTGGTACGGTCTCTACCACGACAAGCCCAAGACCGGGTACTTCATGCTCCGGGTGAAGACGCCGGGCGGCCTGCTGACGCCCGCGAAGCTCCGGACGATCGGCCGGCTCTCCACCGAGCTGGGCCGCGACTACGGCGAGATCACCACCCGGCAGAACATCCAGCTCCATTGGCTCGAGTTGTCGCAGCTGCCCGAGGTGTTCGCCCGCCTCACCGCCGCCGGGTTCAACCAGGCGGGCAGCTGCGGCGACACCGTGCGCAACATCACCGGCTGCCCCGTGGCCGGCGTGGATGCCGCCGAGCTGTTCGACGTGACGCCCGTGCTCCGGGCGGCGGCGCGCTTCTTCGACGGCAACCGCGACTACGCCGATCTCCCGCGCAAGCTCAAGATCACGATCACGGCGTGCCCTCATCTCTGCACGTTGCCGGAAATCAACTGCATCTCGCTCATCGGCGTCCGGCACCAGGGGCGGCTGGGCTTCGCGGTGCGGGTCGGGGGCGGCCTCTCCTCGGTGCCGCGCATAGCGCGCGGGCTCGGCGTCTTCGTCGAGCCGACCGACGCCGTGCCGGTGCTCCGGGCCATTCTCGACGTCTGGAAAGACGCGCTCAAGTACCGGCTCTCGAGGGTGAAGGCGCGGATCAAGTTCATGATGGACGACGTTGGGCCGGAGGAGTTCCGTCGGCTGGTCGAGGCACGCCTGGGCCGCGCGCTCGAAGACGGGCCGTCGGTCGAGCCCGTGCCCGGCGGGCACGAACCGGGCGTCCACGCGGAGAAGGAGCCGGGCTTCCGCTACATCGCGGTCCCCGTGACGGCGGGGCTGGTGAAGGGGCCGCAGCAGCTCCGCCTCGCCGACCTGGCCGAGCGTCTGGGCGGCGAGATCCGGCTCACGCGCGAGCAGAACTTCATTCTCACGCACGTGCCGACGGCGGAGGTCGAGGCCACCGTGCGCGAGCTGGAAGCTATCGGCTTTCCGCTCGGCCTGAACCGCCTCCGCGCGGTGAGCATCGCGTGCACCGGCTCACCCCTCTGCAACTTCGCGGTCGCGCTCACCAAGCCTCGACTCGTCCAGATCATGGATCATCTCGAGGCCACTTTCGGCGCTGACGTCGAGGGATTCCGGATCAATCTCGACGGCTGCCCGCACGCCTGCGCCCAGCACTGGATCGGCGACATCGGGCTCCAGGGCACGACGCTCCGCGAGCGGACCGAGACGGGCGAGAAGCGCGAGGCGTACGATCTGTACCTGCGCGGTGGGCAGGGACCCACCGCCGCGATCGGCGCGCCGCTCGTGCGCCGGGTGCCGGCCGAAGACGCGGCCGCGCACATCGAGCGGCTGATCCGGCTCTGGGTCACCGAGCGGACCAGCGGCGAGCCGTTCAAGGCGTTCACTGACCGGCAGTCGGATGAGCGGCTGGTCGCGGTGGCCGCGGACGTGTCGCTGGACGACGCGCGGGCCAGGCTCAGGCGTCGGGATTCCAGTCGCGCGGAGGCCGTCGATGTCGGATGAGCTGCTGGACGACGCCGAAGCCGGTGAGCTGGCGGTGGAGTTCGACGATCAGCCGCCTGAAGCGCTCCTGGCGTGGGCATTCGAGCGGTTCGGGTCGCGCATCGCGCTCTGCACCAGCTTCCAGGCCGAGGGGATGGTGCTGCTGGACATGGCGTGGCGGGTGGATCCCAAGGTCCGCGTGTTCACGATCGACACCGGCCGGCTGCACCAGGAGACCTACGACCTGATGGACACGGTGCGCGAGAAGTACGGCATCGCCGTCGAGGCCTACACGCCGAACGCGGACGAGACCGAGGCGATGACGCGGGCGCACGGCGTGAACCTGTTCTATCGCTCGGTGCCGCTCCGGCTCACGTGCTGCCAGGTGCGCAAGGTGCGCCCGCTCCAGCGGGTGCTGGACGGTCTGGACGCCTGGATCACCGGGCTCCGGCGGGAGACCTGGGCCAGCCGGGCCGATATCCGGAAGATCGAGCTGGACCACGACCATGGCGGGATCGCCAAGCTGAGCCCGCTCGCGGACTGGACCCACGAGGAGGTCTGGGACTACCTGCGCGCGCACGAGGTACCGCATCACGCCCTCTACGACCAGGGCTATACCAGCATCGGTTGCGCGCCGTGCACCCGGCGTACGGCGCCGGGCGAGGATCCGCGCGCGGGGCGCTGGTGGTGGGAGACCAACGCGCCCAAGGAGTGCGGGATGCACTGCACCATCGAGACCGGCGGATTCGAACACGAGCTGGAGGTGCTGGTTGACCGTCCGCGTTGAAGACGAGTCCGTCCGCGAGGCGCTGGCGCTCGAGGCCGTGGCGCTCCGCGACGCGGTGAGTGATCCCGACGTACGAGCGGGTTATGACGCGCTGGCCCGGGCGCTGGCGGAGGGCGCCGTGGACGACGGGCTCGAACCACCGCTCGAGCGCCTGTTGGAGCTGACGCTCCGGACCGGTCGAGTGCGGCGCCTCCACGGTCCCCACGCGGAAGCGGCCGCTATCCGGCTCTACCAGGCGACGCCCGCGGGCCGCACGGTCGGCGCCGGCCTCGGCGAGATCAACGCGGCCCTCGCCGCGCTCGAGGGGCGGCCGATCGAGCGTATCGCGTTCAACGCCAAGGGGCCCGGCACCTACGGGCTCACGCTGGACACACCCGGGGCCAAGCTCACGCTGGAAATCGGGCCGGAAGGCGTGGCGGTCCGCGAGCTGACCGTGGGCGAGTGACGACCATCATCGACCGGACAACCAGGAGATGACAGTGACGGGAACCCGATCCGAGCTTCTGATTCCGCCGTACGGCGGCACGCTGCTGGACCTGCGTGCACCGGAGCATGCGCTCGCCGAGCTGCGCGCGCACGCGGGCACGCTCCCCTCCATTCAGCTTTCCGACCGCACAGTGTGCGACCTGGAGCTGCTCGCCGTCGGCGCGTTCTCGCCGCTCGATCGCTTCGTGGGCCGGGAGGACTTCACCCGGATCGTCGAGGAGCTGCGGCTCGCCAGTGGGGCGCTGTTCCCGATCCCCGTCACCCTCCCGGTCGAGGCGGCGCCGGCCGTGGCGCTCGACCGCGAAGTCGCCCTCCGCGACCGCAAGAACAATCTGCTCGCGACGCTGCTCATCGAAGAGATCTATCCCTGGGACCGCGATGCCTTCGCCCGCGGCGTGCTCGGCACGACCGACGCGAAGCACCCGCTGGTGGCGGAGAGCCGCCGGTGGGGCCCGCTCAACCTGAGCGGCCGGCTCACGGTGCTTCGGCTTCCGCCGCACCACGACTTTCAGGGCCTCCGGCTCACGCCGGCGGAAACCCGCGAGCGGCTCGCGACCTTCGGCCGGCCCGAGGTGGTGGCCTTCCAGACGCGCAACCCGCTTCACCGCGTGCACGAAGAGCTGACCAAGCGCGCGATCCGCCAGGTGGACGGCGTCCTGCTACTCCACCCGAGCGTGGGGATGACCAAGCCCGGCGACGTGGACCACTACACCCGCGTGCGCACGTATCAGGCGCTGGCACGGCACCACTATGAGCCGGACCGGATTCTGCTTTCGCTCCTCCCGCTTGCGATGCGGATGGCGGGGCCCCGGGAGGCGGTATGGCACGCCATCATCCGGCGTAACTACGGCGCGAGCCACTTCATCGTCGGACGGGATCACGCCGGCCCGGGCAACGACTCCGCCGGGAAGCCGTTCTACGGGCCGTACGACGCGCAGCAGCTCGTAGAGCAGCACGCCGAAGAGCTGGAAGTCGGGATGATCCCGTTCCACGAGCTGACCTACCTGCCGGACCTGGATCGCTACGAGGAGATCTCGAAGGTGCCGGCCGGGGTCCGCACGGCGACGATCTCCGGCACGCAGGTGCGCGACGACTACCTCAACCCCGGGCGCGAGTTGCCCGGCTGGTTCACCCGCCCCGAGGTAGCCCGCATTCTGGGGCAGGCCTACCCGCCCAAGCTCCAGCAGGGTGCGTGCGTCTGGTTCACCGGCCTGAGCGGGGCGGGGAAGTCGACCACGGCCGATATCCTGACCGCGCTCCTGCTGGAGCGCGGGCGTCCGGTGACCGTACTCGACGGCGACGTCGTCCGCACGCTCCTCTCCAAGGGGCTCGGCTTCAGCCGGGAGGACCGGGATCTCAACATCCGGCGCATCGCGTTCGTGGCCTCCGAGATCGTGAAGCACGGCGGGCTCGTCATCGTGGCCGCCGTCAGTCCGTACCGGGCCACGCGCGACGAAGCCCGGGCGCTCGTGGGCGGGGACAAGTTCGTCGAGGTGTTCGTGGATACTCCGCTCGCGGAGTGCGAGCGCCGCGACGTGAAGGGGATCTACGCGCAGGCGCGCCGGGGCGAGATCCAGAACTTCACCGGCATCTCCGATCCGTACGAGCCGCCGGTCACACCCGAGGTCACCCTCTCCACCACCGACCGCTCGCCGGAGGACAACGCGCGAGACATCCTGGGCTGGCTCGTCGCGAAGGGCTTCGTGGGCGTGGACGCCGATGCCGACGCCGCCGATGGAGCCGCCGCATGACCACCGGCTACTACCCGGTGATGCTCGATCTGCGCGGCCGCCCGGCGGTGGTCGTGGGCGGCGGCACGGTCGCGGAGACGAAGGTCGGTCCGCTGGTGGACGCCGGTGCCCGAGTGACGGTCGTCGCGCCGGCGCTCACGCCGGGGCTGGCGCTAAGAGTCCGGGAGGCGGGGCTCACGCACCTGCCGCGGGTGTATGCGGCCGGTGATCTGGCGGGCGCGTATCTCGTCATCGCGGCCACCGACGACCCCGAGGTGAACCACGCGGTGCATGCCGAGGCCGAGGCCCGGGGTGTGCTGGTCAACGTGGTGGACGATCCGCCGTACTGCGGGTTCATCCTGCCGTCCATTCTCCGCCGGGGCGATCTCGTGGTGGCGGTGTCCACGTCGGGCAACGCGCCGGCGCTGGCCGTGCGGATCCGGGAGCGAATCGAGCGCGAGCTGGGGAGCGAGTACGCGCGCTTTCTCGAGATCGCGGGCACGCTCCGGAAGCCGCTGGCCGAGAAGTTCCCCGACTTCCAGGTGCGGAAGCGACTCTGGTACCGCCTGGTGGATTCCGATGTGCTGGCGCTGCTCCGGGCGGGGGACGAGCCGCGGGCGATGGAGCGGATTGCGGAGATCATGGGGATTGGAGTGGGTGAGGGAACGGAGAGGGAGCGAGAAACGGCAAACCACACAGAAACCGCTGCGTCTCCGCGGTTTGCAGTTCCTGGTGGACGCGTGTACCTGGTCGGCGCCGGCCCGGGCGACCCGAAGCTGATCACCGCGCGCGGGCTCGAGGTGTTGCGGCGGGCGGACGTAGTGGTCTACGACCGGCTGGTGAGCCCCGCGCTCCTCGACGAGGCGCCGCCCGAGGCCGAGCTGGTCTATGCCGGCAAGGCGCCGGGCGGGCACTGCATGCAGCAGGAAGGCATCAACGCCCTGCTGGTCCAGGAGGCACTGGCGGGGAAGACCGTCGTGCGGCTCAAGGGCGGCGATCCGTTCGTGTTCGGTCGGGGCGTCGAGGAAGCCCTGGCCTGCGCGGAGGCCGGCGTGCCATGGGAGGTGGTGCCGGGCGTGTCGAGTGTCGTGGGCGTGACCGCGCGGGCCGCGATTCCGCTTACCACCAGGGGCTACGGCGGGAGCTTTGCCGTCGCGACCGCCCACCGGGCGGAGGACGGCACCGATCCGCTCGACTGGGGTGCACTCGCCCGGATGGACACGCTGGTGGTGTTGATGGGAGTGGAGCGCCTGGCCGAAGTGGTGGCGCGGCTCCGGGAAAACGGCCGGGCAGTCGAGACGCCGATCGCGCTGGTGGAGAACGGCACGCTCCCGAGCGAGCGGGTCGTCGCGGGCACGCTGGCCGACATCGTCGAGCGGGCCTCGCGCGCGCGGGTCCGGCCGCCGGCGGTGATCGTGGTGGGGGAAGTGGTGCGGCTGCGTGCGGTGCTGGCCGAGACCGCGGCCGCGGCAAGCCGGGAGGCCCGCAATGTCGCCTGAGCACCCCGAGGCGCCCGCCATCCGCATCGAAGGCGTGACCAAGCGCTTCGGACGCTTCACCGCGCTCGACGACGTGACGCTGGACGTCCCCGGCGGCGAGCTGGTCGCCCTGCTGGGCCCCTCGGGCTCGGGCAAGACGACGCTGCTCCGCGTGATCGCCGGGCTCGAGGCGCCCGATGGAGGCCGCATTCTCTTCGGCGGCGAAGATGCGACGCCGAGGCACGCCCGCGACCGGCAGGTCGGCTTCGTCTTCCAGCACTACGCGCTGTTCCGCCACATGACCGTGTTCGAGAACGTGGCGTTCGGGCTCCGAGTCCGCCCCCGACGACTCCGCCCCTCGAGCGCTGAGATCCGGGCCCGGGTCACCGAGCTGCTCGAGCTGGTGCAGCTCGCCCCGCACGCCGATCGCCACCCGGCGCAGCTCTCCGGCGGGCAGCGCCAACGGGTGGGACTCGCGCGCGCGCTCGCGGTGCGTCCCCAGGTGCTGCTGCTCGACGAGCCGTTCGGCGCACTGGATGCCCAGGTCCGGAAAGATCTCCGCCGCTGGCTGCGCCGCCTGCATGACGAAATCCGGATCACCAGCGTCTTCGTCACTCACGACCAGGACGAGGCTCTCGAGGTCGCTGATCGCGTGGTCGTCATGCATCGCGGGAAGATCGAGCAGATCGGCACACCGGAAGAGGTCTACGATCGGCCGGCAACCCCGTTCGTGTTCGGCTTCCTCGGCAGCGTGAACCTGTTCCACGGGCGCCTCGCCGACGGCCGGATGCGGCTCGGCTCGAGTGAGCACGACGCGCCGGACATGGCCGAAGTTGCCGACGGGCCGGCACTCGCCTTCGTGCGTACGCACGAGGTCGAGATCGCCGTTTCCCCGAACGGCAACACGTTCGAGGCCGTGGTGAGCCATGCGCGCGCGCTGGGTCCCTCGGTGCGGGTGGAGCTGGAGAGCCCCGAGCACCGCGGCCTGATCGAGGCCGAGCTGACGCGGGAGCGATACGAAGAGTTGAAGCTGCGGCGGGGTGACCGCGTATTCGTCCGCCCGCGGCGGCTGCGCGTCTTCGTGCCGGCCGAAGCGCCGGCTGCGCCGGATCCGGAGTGGGTTCTGTGAGCGGGCGCGGCGTGCAGGCGCGGACGGCCGGACCATGCCGCTGTTGTTGCGGCGAGGGAGACTTGTGCACCTAGGCTCAGCGGTTTGAACTGGAGAATTGCATCATGGCACGGTCACACAAGAAGATGCCCGCCGCCCCGACGACGAACTCGGCAGGCACGGCCCCACGCGGTGGCGGCGGTCCCGCGCCGGCCGGCCCCAGCCGGGTGAACACGCTGCTGGGCCGGCTCGTCGGCGGAGCGAACGAGAAGGCCAAGCGGATTCACGCGCAGGCGGCGCGGGTAAGTCTGCTGGTTCCGCTCGCGCTCGCGCCACTGGCGCTCGCCTTCGTCTTGCAGGCGCTCGCGCCGCAGCGGCTCTCGGCGCAGACGGCGCCCAAGCCCGTGACGCTGCTCAACGTCTCCTACGACCCGACGCGCGAGCTGTATCAGGACGTCAACGCGGCGTTTGTCGCGTTCTGGAAAGCGAAGACGGGCCAGGAGGTGACCGTCCAGCAGTCGCACGGGGGCTCGGGCAAGCAGGCCCGCGCGGTAATCGACGGGCTCAGGGCCGACATCGTGACGCTCGCGCTGGCGTACGACATCGACGCGATCGAGGATCGTGGGCTCATCGCGAAGGGGTGGGACACGCGCCTCCCCGGCAACAGCTCGCCTTACACGTCCACGATCGTACTGCTGGTGCGCAAGGGCAACCCGAAGCAGATCAAGGACTGGGACGATCTCGTCCGGCCGGGCGTCTCGGTGATCACACCCAATCCCAAGACCAGCGGCGGCGCGCGCTGGAACTATCTCGCCGCGTGGGGGTACGCCCTTCAGCACTGGAACGGCGACGAGAACAAGGCGCGGGAGTTCGTCGCCCGGCTGTACCACAACGTGCCCGTCCTCGACAGCGGCGCCCGGGGCGCCACGACGACGTTCGTCGAGCGCGGGATCGGCGACGTGTTCATCGCCTGGGAGAACGAGGCACTGCTCGCGGTGAAGCAGCTGGGCGCGGGGAAGTTCGAGATCGTCTACCCGTCGCGGAGCATCCTGGCGGAGCCGCCGGTCGCGGTGGTCGACAAGGTGGTGGACAAGCGGGGCACGCGACTCGTGGCCCAGGCGTATCTCGAGTTCCTCTACTCCGAGCCGGGCCAGGACGTGGCCGGGCGCGACTTCTACCGCCCGCGCTCGCCCACGGCCGCCGCGAAATACTCGGCCCAGTTCCCCAAGCTCAACCTGTTCACGATCGACGACGTCTTCGGCGGCTGGCGGAAGGCGCAGGCGGTGCACTTCGCCGACGGCGGGATCTTCGATCAGATCTATCAGCCGGGCAAGGCCTAGGAGCGCGGGGCGATGAGCTTCGCGCGCCGGAGCGTGCTCCCCGGGTTCGGTCCGGCCCTGGGGTTCACGCTGACCTACCTCGGCCTCATCGTCCTCATTCCGCTCGCCACGATCTTCCTCCGGAGCGCGGGCCTCGGCTGGCACGCGTTCCGGGAGACGGTCACGGCGCCGAGGGTGCTGGCGTCGTACCGGCTCAGCTTCGGGGCGTCGTTCCTCGGCGCGCTCATCAATGCCGTCTTCGGCGTGCTGGCCGCCTGGGTGCTCACGCGCTATCGCTTTCCGGGGCGGCGCATCATGGACGCGCTGGTGGATCTGCCGTTCGCGCTGCCCACGGCCGTTGCCGGCATCGCGCTTACGACACTCTACGCGCCCAACGGCTGGGTCGGCTCCAGGCTGGCTCCGCTCGGCATCCAGGTCGCGTACGCCCCGCTGGGCGTGGTGCTGGCGCTCACCTTCATCGGGCTCCCGTTCGTGGTGCGCACGGTGCAGCCCGTGCTGCAGGACCTCGAGGTCGAGCTGGAAGAGGCGGCCACGAGCCTGGGCGCGAGCCGCTGGCAGACGTTCCGCCGCGTGCTGCTCCCTGCGCTCGCGCCGGCCATCCTCACCGGATTTGCACTGTCGTTCGCGCGGGCCATCGGGGAGTACGGCTCGGTGGTGTTCATCTCCGGGAACATGCCGCTCCGCACCGAGATCGCCCCGCTGCTCATCATGACCAAGTTGGAGCAGTTCGACTACGCCGGAGCGACGGCGATCGCCGTGGTCATGCTGGTGGTGTCGTTCGCGCTCCTCCTGAGCATCAACCTGCTCCAGTGGGCCGGCCGCCGCCGGGCCACGGCCTGAGATGATCCCGAGCACGGCGATCGGCGAGTCGCGCCTGGTGCGCTGGTCGCTCACGGCGATCGCGCTCGCCTTTCTGACCGTCTTTCTCGTGCTGCCGCTCGCCTCGGTCTTCGGTGCAGCGCTGGCGAAGGGCTGGGCGGCCTACGGCCGGGCGCTGGTGACACCGGAGGCGCTCGCGGCCGTGCGGCTCACGTTGCTGGTCGCGGGGATCGCGGTGCCGCTGAACCTGATCTTCGGCGTCGCCGCTGCGTGGGCGATCGCCAAGTTCCGGTTTCCCGGCCGCAATTTCCTCCTGACGCTGATCGACCTGCCGTTCGCGGTCTCCCCAGTCATCTCCGGCATGATCTACGTGCTCGTCTTTGGCGCCCAGGGCTGGTTGGGTCCGTGGCTCGAGGAGCGGGACCTTCAAATCATCTTCGCCGTGCCGGGGATCGTGCTCGCGACGATCTTCGTGACCTTCCCCTTCGTAGCGCGGGAGCTGATCCCGCTGATGGAAGAGCAGGGGTCGGAAGATGAAGAGGCGGCGATCGTGCTGGGGGCGAGCGGCTGGCAGACGTTCCGGCGCGTGACGCTACCGAACATCAAGTGGGGGTTGCTCTACGGTGTGATTCTCTGCAATGCGCGCGCGATGGGCGAGTTCGGCGCGGTCTCGGTCGTGTCGGGCCACATCCGCGGCGTGACCAACACCATGCCGCTCCACGTGGAGATCCTGTACAACGAGTACGACTTCGTGGGGGCGTTCGCGGTCGCTTCTCTCCTCACTCTTCTCGCCCTCGTTACGCTCACCGCCAAGACCCTGGTCGAGTGGCGCCTGCGGCGCGACTGACCTCGCCGGCTGCCGGGCGGAATCCGCCGCCGCGAGGGCGGCCGCCAGGAGAAGCGGTTTGGTCGTGAGCGACCTTGTGGACGGACCGGTCTACTTCAAGTTAAGGCACCGACTACGATGGGGTTCCGTGGCAGGCTATTCCCAGCGCTCCCTGGCCGACAAACTCGGCATCAAGCCCGGCACAGTGGTGACGGCGCTCGCGGCACCGCCGGCGTACGTGAAGTTGCTCACGCCGGTCCCGGCCGACGTCACCTTCGTGAGCCGGCTGGGCAAGGGGGCCCGGTTCATCCACTGCTTCGTGACGCGCCGGGCGGAGCTGGCGAGGGAGTTTCCCCGGGTCGCGCAGGCGCTGGCCGACGACGGGATGGTCTGGATCTCCTGGCCCAAGAAGGCGGCCAAGACCGATACCGATCTCACGGAGGACGTCGTGCGGGGCCTGGGCCTCGAGGCCGGGCTCGTGGACGTGAAGGTGTGCGCGCTGGACGAGCTGTGGTCCGGGCTCAAGTTCGTGCGCCGGCTCAAGGACCGGAAAGCGTGAGCCAGTCGCCCGGCCTCTCGCGATCCTACCGGCGGATCTACGCCGTCGTGCGTCGGATCCCTCGCGGGCGGGTGGCGACGTACGGACAGGTCGCGTCGCTCGCGGGACTGGCCGGACACGCGCGCCAGGTAGGTTACGCGCTGCACGCGCTGGCGAAGGGCACGCCGCTGCCGTGGCACCGGGTGATCAACGCCAAGGGCGAGGTGAGCCGGCGGCGCCGGCCGGGCGAGGAGCTGTCCCAACGGATGCTGCTGGAGCGCGAGGGCGTCCGGTTCGACGGGCGCGGACGGGTGGCGCTCGCGCGGCTCCGCTGGAACCCCAAGTCCCGCTGATGGAGATCCCCCGCCTCCAGACGGAGCGGCTGCTGCTGGACGCGCTCTCCGACGCCGATGGCCCCGAGCTAGTGCGGCTTGCCGGCGCGCGTGAGATCGCGGACACCACGCTCTCGATTCCGCACCCCTACGGCACCGCCGACGCGGAAGGGTTTCTTGCGCACCAGCGGTCGGCCGCCGATCGCGGCGACGAGCTGGTGCTGGCCGTCCGCCGCCGGCAGGACGCAAAGCTGGTAGGGTGTATCGGCCTCCGCGACATCGACCGGACTCATCTCCAGGCCGAGCTGGGCTACTGGATCGGGGTGCCGTATTGGGGTCAGGGATTCGCGACGGAGGCGGGGCGGGCGGTGGTGAGCTACGGCTTCGATGCGCTCGGGCTCAACCGGATCTACGCGCACCACATGACGCGGAACCCGCCATCGGGGCGGGTGCTCGAGCGGATCGGGATGCGGTGGGAGGGCGTGCTGCGGGAGCGGGTGCTCAAGTGGGGGCGGTTCGAGGACGTGGTGATCTACGCAGTGCTGCGGAGCGACGCCCCGGGGTAGCCCGGGGCGTCGAAGCTTCAGTCGTTCGCCGGCTCGCGGTAGAGCACCGGGAACGCTTTCCGCAGGTGCGACACCTTCGGCGCGTCGTTGAAGACGATGTACGGCTGGTACGGATGGTGTGCCATGTAGTGCTGGTGATAGTCCTCCGCCCGATAGAAGTTGCGGAGCGGAACAATCTCGGTCACGATCGGCGCCGGGAACATCTTCGCCGCCGTCAGCTTCGCCACGTAAGCCTCGGCGCTCTTCTTCTGGGCCTCGTCGGTATAGAACACGATCGAGCGATACTGCGTCCCCACGTCCGGTCCCTGCCGATTGACCTGCGTCGGATCGTGCGCCACAGTGAAGAAGACCTCCAGCAGCTGGTCGTAGGAGATCTCGGTCGGGTCGTAGACCACCTGCACCGACTCGGCGTGGCCGGTCTCGCCGGAGCTGACCTGCTCGTAGGACGGCGAGGCGACGGTGCCGCCTGCGTAGCCGGAGGTGGCGGATTTCACGCCCTTCAAGTGCTCGAACACGGCTTCCACCCCCCAAAAGCAGCCCCCGGCAAAGACCGCCACCTTGTCACGGTCGGCGGCTGGCTCGGCGGGGCTGGCGTGGAGACGGGCGGCCAGGAGGCCCAGGACGGCGGGCACGACGAACAGAGCGGCCAGGGAGTGGGCGAGCGGGCGCTTCATTGCGGGACCTCGAGGCAAGAGGGACACTGCATGATAAACGCCGGGGAGGCGGTTTTGGTTCTAAAGGCCGCCCAGGCCCCGGCTTTCGGCCCGCGCCCCCCTAGATTGCCCAGTGCCTCGACACGCAAGGTCCCGATGCCAAACCTCACCGACGAGCCGATTGACCGGTTCCAAGACGATCTCCTCGACCGTGCAGACTATGCCAGCGGTTTGGTTCGCATAATCGACGAGTGGCCCCGCCCCGGTTCCGTACGCATTGGCGTGTATGGGGACTGGGGGGAGGGCAAGAGCTCCGTGCTTCGCCTGATGGAGAAGGAGCTCCACGCGAAGGGCTATCGAACGACGTGGGTCCTCCCCTGGGTAGCCGTCACCACCGAGGAACTACGGAGCCAGCTCCTGGGGCAGGTAGCGCGGGAGCTGGGCCTCTGGCAGCGGTGGTGGGTGGGGGCCGCCAACTGGGTCAGCGCGAGCGTGGCGCGCATGCGCGGCGCTGCCGTCGGCCTCGAGTGGAAGACCCGCGTTGCCGATGCCGCGTTCGGCGACATCGTGCAGGGCGGCGCTCGGCGCGTGAACGTTGCCGGCCAGCGGAACCTCTTCCGACGGACCCAGGCCGCACTGCGCAAGAAGGCCATGGTCGTCTTTGTCGATGATCTCGACCGCACCAAATCGGACCTCCTTCCGCAGTTTCTGATGGCCCTGCGCGACGCGCTCGACTTCCCCAACCTCTTCTATGTGGTCGCGGTGTCCCCCAGGATCCTCGAGCGCGGTCTGGCGTCGCAGCACGCCGGGTGGAGCGAACCGCACAAGTTTCTCGAAAAGGTCATCGAGTACCCGACGTTCCTTCCCGACATCCCTGCGCCCACGCTTCAGGGCTTCCTGAACCGGCAGGTGACCGGCCTGGGCGACCGCCTCAGCATCAACGCGATCGAGAGTCTCACGTCGGTATTGCCGACCAACCCCCGTACGCTGAAGCTGCTCCTGCGGCACTTCGCGACCCTGCATCCGGAGGTCGCCCGATACGATCCGGACGAGATCGATCTGCCGCAGCTCTACTTGTGTCACCTGATGAAGCTGGAGTTTCCGGAGGAAGTACGAAAGCTCGTCGCGGACGAAGGCGCGCTCGACTCGCTCGCGTACGGAAATTGGACCGACGATCTCTTCGGGACGAAATCCCGGCCCGCTCCGCGAAACCGGCCGGAGCTGGACTACGCTCCGCCGGCATCACCCGAGCGGGAGCGCTTCACGCAGCTCTGCGCCGCGCTGGCGCAGCATAACGCTCGCCTGACGACGGAGTCCCTGCGCCGGCACTTCCTGCTGGTCGAGCAGCCGGCCGCCGTGACGCGGCGGGAGGCGCGGCAGCTGTTCGACGGTTTCGAACATGCCTCCGAGGGCGACCGTCGGCGCCTGGTCGCCGCGTTTTTCAAGGCCCGCCGGTCGCCGCACGCGCTCGAGCTGGCGGTGTTCGCCCGGGCAATCGCCTTGCGCGAGGAGTTCATCGGGTCGGCGGCGGACGCGCCCGCCGAGGAGGACGTGCTCCGCTACCGTGACCGGGCCATTGCGGCAGGGGACCTCGTCGGAGAGCTGCTCGCGAGACAAGGCGGCATCGCGGCAGGGCTCGACGCCGCCACCTGGACTATCCTTTTCGACCACCTCGCGAAGTGGGCGCCCTGGCGCAAGCCGGCCTACTACGTCCCGTTGCGTGACCAGGAGCAGCGGCTCCTGTCGGCTGCGGCCGACAACCTCCCCGAGGATTTGCAGGTCCAGGCATTGCCGGCGTTGATGTCGGTGATCCGTACCGACGGCGACGCGGTCCCGGGTGGGTTCGAGGAGCAGGTGCGGGCGATTCTCGAGGACTTTGCGGCGTCTGTCGCCGAGCGTCTATTGCGCCGCTTTTCCGAGCCTGACGGGATCGAGGCGCTCTGGAGCCCGGGCCGATCGCTCGAGCGGGAGTTCGTAACCTCCGCCGACTCTCCATTCCACTCCGCGCCAATGCGGGCGCATTTGGCGGCCCTAGCCAATGAGGCCGGCAAGAACGCGGTCGTGCACGACAACTTTCTCTCGTATCTCCGCATGCTGCGGTACGGCGCCCTTCAGGCGGATGGCCTATTTTCGGCGCAAGAGTGTCGCCGGCTCCTGACGGACCGGGGCTTCACGTCGATGCTCTGGAGCGCAGCGGTCTCGCGGCCGCTGAATCTCCGCACGGTCGGCACTCTGCGCGAGAATCGAGAGCAGATCATCGAGCAGCTTGGCCTCCCGCGCAGCGTCTTCGAGTGCCCGACCTGGCTGATTGAGCGGGAAGCGGAGCTTCCGCCGATCGGCGTGGGGGCAGGGTCGGGAGGCCCTGAAGAGGCCTAACGCGGCGTGCGCGCCACACTCCATAGGGCCCTGGGATCCCGCACCGTCACGCGATCGTTACCGAACATGGGAAACCCAGGGCGCCCATCCGCCGACGGGCATCGGGGCGCGACCGGAGCCGTGTGATCCCGTACCTTGTGCGGGGTCACCGCGGCGGCATGTTTGCTAACGGCCCAGTGCCGCCAACTTACCGCAGGTGCTCGTCCTTGACGGGATAAATGCCATGCCTCCCAACCCCCAGGACCCCGACCTCCTCGTCATCAATACCATTCGCACCCTGGCCATGGACGCGGTACAGGCCGCGAACTCCGGCCACCCCGGCACCCCCATGGCCCTGGCGCCGGTGGTGTACTGCCTCTGGCAGGATTTCCTCCGGTTCGATCCCGACGATGCGATCTGGCCCAACCGCGACCGGTTCGTGCTGTCCAACGGCCATGCCTCGATGTTGCTCTACTCGATGCTCCATCTCACCGGCGTGAAAGCCGTCAGCTCGCAATACGAGCGTAAGGGCGAGCTGGCGGTGAGCCTCGAGGACATCAAGCATTTCCGTCAGCTCGACAGCAAGTGCCCCGGGCACCCGGAGTACCGCTGGACGTCCGGCGTGGAGACCACGACCGGGCCGCTGGGCCAGGGCGTCGCAACGAGCGTCGGGATGGCGATCGCCGGCCGCTGGCAGGCCGCCCACTTCAATCGCCCGGGCTTCGACATCTTCGACTACCACGTGTATGCAGTCTGCGGCGACGGGGACATGATGGAGGGAATCTCGAGCGAGGCGGCGTCGCTGGCCGGGCACCTCAGGCTCGCCAACCTCTGCTGGATCTACGACAACAATCGTATCTCGATCGAGGGCAGCACCGCTCTCGCGTTCTCGGACGACACCGCCACGCGCTTCATCGGCTACGGCTGGAACGTGACGCGCGTCGGCGACGCGAACGATCTCGACATGCTGCGCCGCGCGCTGCGGGTGGCCCGGGACACCACGGACCGTCCGACGCTCATCATCGTGGACAGTCACATCGGCTACGGCGCTCCGCACAAGCAGGATACCGGCGCCGCCCACGGCGAGCCGCTCGGCGAAGAGGAGATCCGCCTCACCAAGCGGTTTTACGGCTGGCCGGACGACGCGAAGTTCCTGATCCCGGACGGTGTCCGGGAGCGTCTACGCGACGGCATCGGCCGACGCGGGCGCGAGCTGCGCGAGGCCTGGCTCGAGGCCTTCGAGCGGTACCGGGCCCAGCACGCTGAGCTGGCCGAACACGTCCACCGGATGCAGCACCGCCAGCTGCCGGACGGGTGGGATCGGGATCTCTCGAGCTTCCCGGCCGATCCCAAGGGAATGGCTGGCCGCGACGCCTCCGGGAAGGCGCTCAACGCGATCGCAAAGAACCTGCCCTGGCTCATCGGGGGCGCCGCCGACCTGGCGCCGTCCACGAAGACCCGACTCACCTTCGACGGAGCGGGGGACCTGAGCGCCGAGCATCCGGGCGGGCACAACATGCACTTCGGGATCCGCGAGCACGCCATGGCCGCGGTCGTGAACGGGCTGTCGCTCTCGAAGGTCCGGGCCTTCGGCTCCGGCTTTCTCATCTTCAGCGACTACGCCCGCCCCGCCATCCGGCTGAGCGCGCTGATGGAGCTTCCCACCATCCACGTGTTCACCCACGATTCCATCGGCGTCGGCGAGGACGGACCCACACACCAGCCGATTGAGCAGCTCGCCTCGCTCCGCGCGATTCCCGGGCTGATCACGATCCGCCCGGCCGACGCCAACGAAGTCGTGGAAGCCTGGCGCGTCGTCATGAAGCTCCAGCACCAACCCGCCGTCATGGTGCTCTCCCGCCAGGCGATTCCCACGTTCGATCGGACTCGGTACGCGTCCGCCGCCGGCGTCGTGAAGGGCGCGTACGTCCTCGCCGGCGCCGATGGCGCGCAGCCCGAGGTGATCCTGCTCGGCACCGGCAGCGAGGTCTCGCTCTGCGTCGAGGCGTTCGAGCGCCTCACGGCCGACGGCATCCGCGCGCGGGTGGTGAGCATGCCGTCCTGGGAGCTGTTCGAGCAGCAGCCGCAGGCGTACCGCGACAGCGTCCTTCCCCCGGACGTGACCGCGCGGGTTTCCGTCGAGCAGGCGAGCACGTTCGGCTGGGAGCGCTACGCGGGCCAGACAGGGGCCATGATCGGCATGCAGACGTTCGGCGCGTCGGCCCCGCTCAAGGACCTCCAGAAGAAGTTCGGCTTCACGGTAGACCACGTGGTCGAGGCCGCGCGGGCACAGCTCGCCCGGCGGCCGGAGGCGGTCTCCGCGCGATGATCGTCGGGATCGCCGCCGATCACGCGGGCTTCGCGCTCAAGCAGGAGCTGATCCCATCGCTCCGGGCCCTGGGCCACGAGGTCAAGGACCTCGGCACCTACAGTACGGACCCGGTGGACTATCCCGACGTGGCCGAGTGTCTGGCGCGGGCGATACTGGCGGGCACTGCAGAGCGAGGCGTCCTGATCTGCGGGAGCGGCGTCGGGGCGTCGGTGGCATCGAACAAGCTTCCCGGGATCCGCGCAGGCCTGTCGCACGATACCTACTCCGCTCATCAGGGCGTCGAGCACGACGACATGAACATCCTGGTTCTCGGGGCCCGGGTGATCGGCGTCGAGCTGGCGCGGGAGCTCGCGCGGGTGTTCCTGAACGCCCGCTTCACCCACGAAGAGCGCCACGAGCGACGGCTCGGCAAGATTCGGGCGCTGGAAGACGAGGTGCGTCGCGATGCCACGTGATCTCGCCATTTCCAATGGTCGCCTGCTGGTGATGTTCGACCGCGAGTACCGGATCCGGGACCTCTACTTCCCCCATGTGGGCAAGGAGAATCACGGCAACGGGTATCCGTTCCGGTTCGGCGTGTGGGCGGACGGTGGGTTCAGCTGGATGAGCGCGGCCGAGTGGGCGCCCGTCATGCACTACGCCGACTCGTCCATGATGACCGAGGTCCTGGCGCGGAACAGCCGGCTCGGCGTAGATCTGATCTGCAACGACGGCGTGGACTTCTCCGAGAACGTGCTCATCCGCCGGGTCCGGCTCACCAACCTGTCCGACCGCCCGCGGGAGATTCGCTGCTTCTTCCACCACGACTTCCGCATCAGGGGCAACGAGGTCGGCGACACGGCGTTCTACTCGCCCGAGGCCGAGGCGCTGCTCCACTACAAGGAAGACCGCTACTTCCTGATGAATTGCAAGGTGAACGGCACGGTCGGGGTCCAGCACTACGCGTGCGGCACGAAGGACGTGGGAGGAGCGGAGGGCACCTGGCGTGACGCCGAGGACGGAGTGCTCAGTGGAAACCCGGTGGCGCAGGGCTCGGTGGATTCCGTATTGGGCCTGTCGCTCACCGTGGCGGGGCGCGGCACAGGCGAGTTCTACTACTGGATGGCAGCGGCCAGAGACTTCCGCGAGGTGTCGATCATCAACGAGGTGGTCCGCGACAAGACTCCGGAGGAGCTGTTGCACCGGAGTGCCAACTACTGGAAGCTGTGGGTCGGCAAGGACCGCCGGGGCATGGCGGATCTGCCGGCCGACGTCATCGAGCGCTACAAGCAGAGTCTCCTGATCATCCACACCCATATCGACCACGGCGGAGCCATCATCGCCGCGAACGACACCGACATCACCACGCTGGCGCGCGACACGTATTCCTACATGTGGCCCCGGGACGCGGCTCTGGTCTCGAGCGCGCTGATGCACGCGGGACATGCGGGGGCCCCTGAGCGTTTCCTGGCGTTCTGCGCCCGCGTCGTCTCGCCCAACGGCTACCTTCGGCACAAGTACAACCCGGACGGGAGTCTCGCCTCGACCTGGCACGGCTACGTGCGCGACGGCAAGTCCGTGCTCCCGATCCAGGAGGACGAAACCGCGCTCGTGATCTGGGCGCTCGGCGAGTATTTCGACCTCTATCGGCGGATCGAGGAGACAGCGCCGTTCTATCGCGGACTCGTGACCCGGCCCGCTGACTTCCTGCTGGGCTATGTGGACCAGCGGACCGGGCTGCCGCTGCCCTCGTACGATCTGTGGGAGGAGCGGTGGGGCGTCCACACCTTCACCGTCGCGGCGGTGGTCGCCGGCCTGCGCGCGGCCGCGCGGCTGGCTGAGGCCTTCGGCGAGACCGAGCGGGCCGCGCGCTATCTGGCCGGCGCCGAGCGGATGCTGGGCGGGGCCCGCGCGGTCCTCTGGAACGAGCGCGAGCAGCGCTTCGCGCGAATGGCCACCCCGGGACCGAGCGGGTACGCGCTCGACATGACGCTGGACGCGAGCCTCTTCGGGCTGGTGCTCTTGAACGCGCTGCCGGTCGACGATCCGCAGGCGGCGGCCACGTTGCGGCAGGTCATGGACCGCCTGTGGGTGCAGACGGAGGTCGGCGGCCTGGCCCGTTACCCGAACGACTACTACCACCAGGTGGAGCGCCAGGACACCTCGCGCGTGCCGGGCAACCCCTGGTTCGTCTGCACGATGTGGATGGCGCGTTACCATCTCCAGCGCGCCAAGACGGTCGACGATCTGGCACCGGGGCTCAAGCTGCTCGAGTGGGCCGCGCAACGCGCCCTGCCCTCCGGCACCATGGCGGAGCAGCTCCATCCGTACACGGGTGAGCCGCTTTCGGTCTCGCCGCTCACGTGGAGCCACGCCGAGTTCGTGCGCGCCGTGCGGGAGTACATCGACCGCCACTCCAGCGCCAACCTCTGTCCGGCGTGCGGGCAGACCCTGCGGGTGGGCGCCCGCCATTCGGATCCGCCCGCGGCGGTGACGGCATCCCCCGCGGGCGCGGCGGTGAGCGGATGACCGAGCTGATCGTGGCGGCGGAGCCGGCGGAGCTGGTGCGGCGGGCTACCCAGTGGCTGGCGCAGGAGATGGCGGGGGCCATCGCCGAGCGGGGATCGTGTGGGGTGTGTCTCGCGGGCGGGCGCACGCCGGAGCCGGTCTATCGGGCACTGGCGGCCGACTCCGGCATCGAGTGGGAGCGGGTGGACGTCTTCTTCACCGACGAGCGCGCGGTGCTTCCCGAGCACCCGGACAGCAACTATCGGATGGTGCACCAGGCCCTGCTCTCGCGCGTGCCCATTCCGCCTGCGCGGGTCCACCGGATGGAGGCCGAGCGCGCCGACCGGGACGCCGCGGCCCGCGACTACGCGCAGTCCCTTCCTGCGCAGCTCGACGTCGTCGTGCTCGGCATCGGCCAGGATGGCCACACCGCGTCGCTGTTTCCGCGATCACCCGCGATGGACGAGCGGCGGCTCGTGGTGCCGGTGATCGGCAGCAAGCCGCCGGCCGAACGCCTGACGATCACGCCGCCGGTGATCGAGCGGGCGCGGCGGGTCGCGATGATCGCGACCGGCGAGGACAAGGCGGTGATGGTCGCGCGGGCGATCGAGGGCCCGGACGACCCGAGAGCCGTGCCCGCGCAGTTGGCGCGGCGCGGCTCGTGGTTCCTGGACGAGGCCGCGGCGGCGGGGCTCGCGGCCCGGAAGGCGGGACGGTGATCGTACTCGCCGGCGACGTGGGCGGCACCAATGCCCGGATCGCGACCGTCGAGCTGAACGGACGCACGGCGCGGGTCGCGCAGCAGAATCGCTACCCGAGCACCGCGTATCCCGGACTCACGCCCATCGTACGCGGGTTTTGCGAGGGCCTGGCGAGCCGCCCCGACCGGGCCTGCTTCGGCATCGCCTGCCCGGTGGTGGGCGACGACTGCACCGCCCCCAACCTGCCCTGGACGGTCAATGCCCGGAGACTCGCCGACGACATCGGGATCCCGCGCAGCACGATCATCAACGACTTCGTCGCGGTGGGATACGGGGTCGAGCTGTTGGGCGCGGAGGATCTGGTGACGCTCCAAGCGGGCAGCCCGGCGCCGAGGGGACCGATCGCGCTGATCGGCGCGGGGACGGGACTGGGCCAGGCCTTTCTGCTCTGGGAGGGCGACCGCTACCTGGTCTACCCGTCCGAGGGCGGACACGGCGACTACGCCCCGCGCGATGAGCTGCAGAGCGATCTGCTGGGGTTTCTACGCGCGCAATTCGGTCGCGTGTCCTGGGAGCGGCTGCTCTCGGGCGCGGGGCTGGCGAACGTCTACCGGTTTCTGGTCGCCTCTTCGGCGGCGCCGGAGCAGGCGGCCGTGCGCGCCGAGATGGAGAAGGAAGATCCCGCCGCGGTCATCAGCCGGCACGGTCTCGCCAGGACCGACCGCCTGGCCGAGCGCGCGCTCGATCTGTTCTGCGAGGTGCTCGGCGCGCAGGCGGGAAACCTGGCGCTCACCGTCATCGCGACTGGCGGCGTCTATCTGGCGGGCGGCATCGCGCCGCGCATCGTGGAACGCCTCAAGAGCGGACCGTTTCTCACCGCGTTCCGGGACAAGGGGCGCATGTTTGAGCTGCTCTCGCGCATCCCGGTGCACGTCATCGTCAACCCGAATGTCGGCCTGCTCGGCGCGGCGGCGGTCGCCGCCCGGCTGGCCTAACCCGATACGAGGTGGAAGGCACGAGTATGACCAAGCGAACCACGCAAACCGCCATGCAGGCGCTGCTCGACCTGGGGCAGAGCGTGTGGCTGGACTATCTGCGCCGCGGGATGCTGCGCTCGGGGGAGCTGCAATCGCTCATCGACGAGGGCCTGCGCGGGATGACCTCGAACCCCACGATCTTCGAGCACGCGATCGGCGGGAGCACCGACTACGACGACGAGCTGCGTGCGCTCGCCCCATCGGAGCGAAGCGATCTGGAGATCTTCGAGCAGCTCGCGATCGAGGACGTCCGTCAGGCGACCGATCTGTTCCGCCCGGTCTACGATGCCACGGCGGGCCGGGACGGCTTCGTGTCGCTGGAAGTCTCGCCGACGCTCGCGCGGGACACCGAACGCACGATCACCGAGGCGCGCCGGCTGTGGGCCGCGGTGGATCGGCCGAACCTGATGATCAAGGTGCCGGGCACGAAGCAGGGCTGGCCCGCGATCGAGCGGCTCCTCACCGACGGCGTCAACGTCAACATCACACTGCTCTTTTCGCTGGAGAACTACCGCCAGGTGGCGGAGGCGTACGTGCGCGCGCTCGAGGCCCGCCTCAAGGCCGGTCAGCCGATTGACCGCCTGGCCTCCGTCGCGTCGTTCTTCGTGAGCCGGGTGGACACCGAGACCGATCGGCGCATCGAGGCGAAGGGTGGCGCGCTGCTCGAGCTTCGGGGCAAGGTCGCGATCGCGAACGCGCAGCTGGCCTACGCCTGGTTCCGGGAGCTGTCCACGAGCGCGGCCTGGCAACGCCTGGCCGCCGCCGGCGCCCGTCCCCAGCGGCTCCTCTGGGCCAGCACGGGCACCAAGAACCCGGCCTACTCCGACGTGCTGTACGTGGACACGCTCATCGCCCCCGAGACGATCAACACGATGCCGCCCGCGACGCTCCAGCTCTTCGAGGATCACGGCACGATCCGGCGAACCCTGCCGGACGATACCAGCGAGGCGCAGGGAGTCATGCACCGCCTGGCGGTTGGTGGGATCGACTTCACCGACGTCACCCGCGCGCTGGAGGACGACGGTATCCAGAAGTTCGCCACGTCGTTCGAGACGTTGCTGGGCGTGATCGGCACCAAGCGCAAGGCCCTCGTCGCGCAGGCGCCGCCGAGACACTCCGCGGTGGTCCGGGCGTTCGAGGCGGCGGTGGCCGTCCGGCTGGACGCGAGTGACATCGCCCAGCTGCCCAAGCGGATCTGGGCCCGCGATCCCACGGTCTGGAAGGACGATCCCAACACGCCGGAAATCCGTGACCGCCTCGGCTGGCTCACCGTGGGCGAGGCCATGGCGCAGCAGGTCGCGCCGCTCAGCGACTTTGCCGCCGAGGTGCGCGCGGACTTCAACCGGGTGGTCCTGTGCGGCATGGGCGGCTCGAGTCTCGCACCCGAGGTGCTCTGGCGCACCTTCGGCGCGGCGAAGGGCCACCCGTCGCTCCACGTGCTCGACAGCACCGATCCCCGCGCCGTCCGCCAGGCGGAGCAGGGCGGCGACCTGGCGAAGACGCTGTTCATCATCTCGAGCAAGTCGGGCACGACCCTGGAGAGCGACAGCTTCTTCAGCTATTTCTGGCACCGCACCGCCGGCCGGGGCGCCCAGTTCGTCGCGATCACCGATCCGGGAACCGTGCTCGAGACGCTCGGCTACGACCGCCGATTCCGGCGGACGTTTCTCAATCCGCCCGATATCGGCGGCCGCTACTCGGCGCTTTCGTTCTTCGGCCTGGTGCCTGCTGCGCTGATCGGGGTCGACATCGCCACCCTGCTGCACCGCGCGCACCGGATGGCCGAGGCCTGCGCGGCCTGGGTGCCCGCGCTCGAGAACCCCGCGGCGTGGCTCGGCGCGGTGCTCGGCGAGGGGGCGCTGGCCGGGCGGAACAAGGCGACGTTCGTGCTCTCGCCCGGCATCGGGAGCTTCGGTCTGTGGGTGGAGCAGCTGATCGCGGAGAGCACCGGGAAGGAAGGGAAGGGGATTCTCCCGGTGGCGGACGAGCCGCTCGGACCGCCCGACGTCTACGACAACGATCGGCTGTTCGTCTCGATGGCCCTGGCCGGTGAAGGCGATCCCGGCGCGGATGCGCAGCTGGCGGCGCTGGAGCGTGCCGGCCATCCGGTGGTCCACCTCCGGCTGGACGATCGTTACGATCTCGGGCAGGAGTTCTTCCGCTGGGAATTCGCGACCGCGGTGGCGGGCTCGGTGCTCCGGATCAACGCCTTCGACCAGCCGAACGTGGCCGAGAGCAAGGCCAACACCAAAGCGGTGCTGGCAAAGGGCAGCCCATCGTCGGCGCCGGCGTCGGCCGACGAGGTGGAGAAGTTCCTGGCCGGTATCAAGCCCGGCGACTACCTGGCCATCATGGCGTATCTGCCGCCCACCCCCGAGAACGATCGGCGACTCGCGGCCATCCGGCTGCGCCTGCGCGACCGGCTCAAGGTCGCCACGACGCTCGGCTACGGCCC
>CAZFKN010000012.1:12164-44148 GCA_964519805.1 uncultured Gemmatimonadaceae bacterium | reverse complement strand
GGCGCCGGCCCTCACGCTCGCCGGGCGGGCCCGCTTCTGCGTCGCGGTGGCGGCGTCGACGGGGGGGCCGCGCGCGCTGGCGGAGGTGGTGCCCGGGTTGACCCGGGGGCACACTGCTGCCGTCGTCATCGCGCAGCACATGCCGCCGGGCTTCACCCGCAGCCTGGCGGAGCGGCTGGCGAGCCAGAGCCGGCTCACGGTCGTCGAAGCGGAGCATGGGA
The DNA here is from genome assembly GCA_964519805.1 of uncultured Gemmatimonadaceae bacterium. Taxonomy (GTDB): domain Bacteria; phylum Gemmatimonadota; class Gemmatimonadetes; order Gemmatimonadales; family GWC2-71-9; genus DASQPE01. Next base: position 43,927 of record CAZFKN010000012.1, on the reverse strand, counting down.
CCCCGCTGCTGGTGGATACGGCCTATGTCGCGCCCGGCGACTGGCACATGCGCGTCGTCGCCGCCAGCGGCGGCGCCCGGCTCGAGCTGGGGCGCGACGCGCCGGTCTGGGGCGTCCGTCCCGCGGCCGATCCGCTGTTCCGCTCGGTGGCGGCCGTGTTCGGCCCGCGCGCGGTCGGAATCGTGCTCACGGGGCTGGGTCGAGACGGCGCGGAGGGACTCCGGGCCCTGCACGATGCGGGCGGCGTGGGGATCGCGCAGGATCGTGGAAGCTCGACGATCTACGGGATGCCCAACGCCGCCGTGCAGGCCGGCGGCGTCGATCGGGTGTTGCCGGTGGCTCGCATCGCGGAACGTGTGACGTGGGAGCTCGAGCGGATGGGACGAGCGTGAGCGGGGCGGCGTTCGCGATGCTCCTGGTTCGGGCGGGGCGCCGGCAGGTGGCGCTCACCCTGGATCACCTGGTCGAGGTCGTGGATCCCGGCGTGCCGATCGGCGTGCCGGCACGGCAGCCTGCGCTGCGGGGCCTCACGACCGTTCGCGGTCGGCTGCTGCCGCTGGTGCACCTGGGCACGCTGCTCGACGGCGGATCGTGCCCCGAAGGTGTCGGTGACGCCGGCGTCGTCATCGCCGTGGGCGAGCGCCGGATCTGCCTCGAAGTCGAAGCGGTGGAGGAGGTCGTTCGGGAGCCGGCCCTGCCGGTCCCCGCCGGCGAGACCCTCCCCTGGGCGATCGGTGTGACGCACGCGCCCGGCGGACTCGTGCCGGTTCTGGACATTCCGGCCCTCGGCGGCCGGCTCGCAGAGGGAGGAAGCTGACGTGGCCACCGAAGACGAAATCCAGCTCGTCGCGTTCCGCGTGGGGCCGCAGGAGTTCGCGCTCGACATCCTCCAGGTCGAGCGGATCCTGCGGTACGAGCGCCCGGCCCCGCTGCCCAAGGCGCCGGCCTTCCTCGAAGGCGTGGTGCGCTACGAGGACGCTGCGGTCCCGGTCGTCGATCTCCGGAAGCGCCTCGAGCTGGCCGACCCCGTGCGCGAGGAGACGCGGCTCGTGGTCCTCAACCTCGAGGACCAGCGGGTCGCCATCGTGGTGGACGAGGTCCTGGAGGTCCTGCGCGTCGACAGCACGACCATCACGCCGCCACCGCCGGTGGTGCGCGGTCTTGCGGCGTCCTACATCGCCGGCATCATTACCCGCGCCAATCGCACGATCGTGCTGCTGCACGTCGGCCGGCTGCTCACGGCCACCGAGCGGCTCGCGTTGGTCGGCGTAGGAGGCTGAGATGGCCGATAGCTGGGTCTCGACGCTGCGCGGCCAGTACCGGGAGATCGAGCAGCGGCTGGAGTCCATCGGCGGGGCCGGTGACCGCGAGGCGGTCAAGCGCGACATCATCGACTTCTTCAAGCGGGTGGACGGCGCCCTCGGCGAGCTGACGCAGCTCAAGGAGGACATCCGGACGCTCGTCGACAAGTACAAGCAGACCGCGGCGGCCGTCGACGCCCCCCAGGCACCCCAGTTCACCGGCGCGCGCCCGGCGGTCCAGGCGGATCACCTCAACGCGTCTACCTACATCGAGAAGGGCTGGAGCCTCATCTCCCTCGGCGATTACGCCGGGGCCATCCAGGCGCTGGAGAACGCGCTCGCCCGCTCGCCCGGTGCCACCCAGGCGCTCTCGCTCCTCGGCTGGGCTCAGATGCTGAGCGAGCAATACGACGAGGCCCTCGGCACCTTTTCGAAGGTCCTCATGAAGGAGCCCGCGAACGCGCTCGCCCGCATCAACGTCGGCTACATCTGTCTCAAGAAGCGGATCTTCGGCGAAGCGATCGAGCATCTCTCCAAGGCGATCCGCCTCGACAACGACCGCAAGGCCACCCTCTACGCTCACTACTATCTCGGGCTCGTGTATCTGGAGCGCGAGATGTACGAGGACGCGCAGACGTTCTTCCAGAAGACGCTCGCGCTGGGCCCCAATCTGGTCGAGGCGTGGTTCGAGCTGGGGCGGGTCCGCTGGTTCGCGGGAGATAAGGAAGGCGCCGCTCAGGCATGGACCGACGGCATCAAGGCGAACAAGTTCAATCCGTGGGCCAAGCGCTGCCGGGAGATGCTCGACCTGGCGGCGGGCGGTGGCGAGATCCCCCGCAATCTGGTGGATGGGTAGGGCGGCACGCCTCGCGTTTTCCGTCGCAGTCTCTTCCTTCTTCTCCTCCTGCCGGTCCAGCGGCCGGGGCCAAAGCCGCGGGCCATGGCGGTCGGGCTCGTGACGGCGGTGGCGTGGCCGGCGCAGGCGGACCTTGCGGCGGCGCTCGCGCGCGAGGCCGGTCGTCCCGCTGACTGGCCCGGCCTCGGCTCATTCGTACCCGAGAGTCTCACGCTGATCGTGGTGCCCGACCGGGCCCGCTTCGACTCGCTGATGCAGGGGCGGGCCCCGCACTGGGGCGCCGGACTCGCGCTGCCCGCCGCCCACACGATCCTGCTTCGTGCCGATGCGGGGGACCTTCACCGCACGCTCCGCCACGAGCTGGCCCATCTCGCGCTCCACGCCCGGGTGTCCGTGCGGGTTCCGCTCTGGTTCGATGAGGGGTACGCCTCGTGGGCGGCGGGTGAGTGGGAACGGCTCGGCGGCCTTGAGCTGAATCTGGCCGTGGCGCGCGGCGCGGTGCCGGACTTCGATCAGCTCGACGGGGCGCTTCGAGGATCGACCGCCGCGGCCGACGCCGCGTATGGCTTGGCGATGTCGGCCGTGCTCGAGCTGGGACGTCGGAATCCGGCGGGGCGCCTCGATCCGTTGCTTGCGCGGCTGGCCGGAGGCGAGGGCTTCGACGACGCGGTCCGGGAGACGACCGGCCTTTCGCTGGCCCGATTCGAGGACGAGTGGCGCCGAGCAGTCCGCAGCCGTTACACCATCGTGACTTGGCTGGCGGCGGGCGGGGTTTGGGGGGTGGCCGCAGTGTGCCTGATCGTCCTCCGGTGGCGTCGGCGCCGGGCCGACCGCGTCCGCCGGGCCGCGCTCGACGCAGGGTGGGTGGTGCCTGAGGAGTCGGGGGACCCATCTCCGCTTGACCGGCCCCCGACGGGATGATAGCCTCCATGTCTATGCCCAATCCCGGGACCCGTGAGACTGGTCGGCGGACGCCCCTCGGGCGACGGAACATCCTGCTCCTGGGCGCCGCGCTCCTCACTGTGGTCGCGGGCTACGTGGTCCTGCAGGCCGGCAGCCCAACTGTGGCGGCGGCGCTGCTCGTGCTCGGCTACTGCGTCCTCTTTCCCGTCGGCATCGCGCTGTAACCGTCGGCGCCCACTCGGCACACTCCGTGCATCGGGACGCCAGGACCGAGTGGGCGCAGCATGCGAGTGGGGCGAATAGCTCAGCTGGTTCAGAGCGCCTGCCTTACACGCAGGAAGTCGGGGGTTCGAATCCCTCTTCGCCCATGGCGTTTCCGCGAATCCTGTTTCGGAGGTCGTGCATGTCCCTGGTTCGTCTGAGCGTCCTCGCCGTGCTGGGCACGGTGCTCGTCGCTCCCCTTGGTGCGCAGGTCCCGCGGAGACCGCGGGAGCAGCAGGTCGCCGCCCTGCCGCGACTCATGGTCGCGAATGCGTACGTCACGGCGAGCGCGGATTCCGCCGCGGCCGTGCAGGTCGGCGCGGGCCTCCGGGACAAGATGTCGAAGATCGCCGACGGCGACTACAACGTGCTGACTCAGGATCAAATGAATGATGCACTGAGACAGTACGGCTACCCCGCCAACGCGATCCTGAGCCCGACGCTCGCCACGACGCTGGCCAAGAGCGTGCAGGCCAAAGTGCTGGCGACCTCCACCCTGGCGCGCAGCGGCGCCGGATACACGGCGCAGGGGCGGCTCGCCGGCGTGAACGACGAGGCCGGGAGCGTCGTAACGGTGCCGCAGGAGACCCTCACGCTGACCGATCTCGGCGCGCGGGTCGCGGAGCGCCTGGAGCCGGCCTACAAGTCGCTGCCGGACGCGAAGGCCTGCGTCGACCAGCGCTCGACCAAGCCGGACAGGGCGGCGGAGTCGGCGACCAAGGCGCTCAGGCAATACCCGGGCAACGGCCTGGCGGAGTACTGCCTCGCCCAGATCTCGCTCGGAAAGAAAGACAACAAGGACGCGATCAAGCACTTCCAGGCGGCGGCCAAGAACGATCCGTTCAGCCTCCTCGCGTGGTCCAACCTGGCGGAGCAGTACCAGGCCCAGAACGACACCGCCAATGTGCTGGCCACCTTCCGGCAGCTGCTCATTGTGGCGCCCACCAACCAGAAGCTGCGCGAGCAGGCCTTCAAGTACTTCCTCAACGCGAACAAGCCCGATATCGCCAAGGAAATCGCGGACTCGGGTATCAAGAACGATCCCTACAACCCCGACTTCTACGACCTGAAGAGCAACGCCTGCCTCTTCCTCAGCGATTTCAAGTGCGCCATCGACGCGCTGGAGCAGGGCTACGCGATCGACTCGACCAAGGCCGATACGCTGTTCTTTACCAAGATCACCGTGGCCGCGCAGCAGCGACCGGACACGGCCCGGCTGCTCAAGTGGGCCAAGGTCGCCACGAAGCGGTATCCCAACAACGTGACCTTGCTGCAGTCGCTGTCGAAGGCGTACTCCCTGAGCGGCCAGCTCGACAGCAGCGTCGCCGTGGCGCAACGGCTCGTCGCGGCGAACCCGAGCGACGTGTCGCCCGCGCTGGAGGTGGCACAGGCCCTGATCACCGCCAAGCGGCCGAAGGATGCGTTGCCGCTGATCCAGCTGGCGGCGCAGAAGGGTGACGCCTCCGCCAAGGAGAACGTGGCCGCACTGCTCTATCAGGCCGCGGCGCCCCTCCTCCAGGACACCCCGCCGGACTACGCGGGCGCGGCCGACCTGCTGCGGTCGGCGGTGGGGTATGCGAATCCGCAGGGCAAGGTCTTCCCGGCGGCCAACTACCTCCTCGGCCTCGCGACGCTGCTCCAGGTCCCTCAGGTGGACCCGCAGGCTGAGAAACAGAAGTCGTGCGACCTGGCCAAGCAGGAGAGCGGCCTGCTCGAGGAGGCGGAGAAGTCACTTACGGCCGGCCAGAGTGCGAACCCCGAGGTCGCTTCCCGCAACCTCGGCATCATCGGGAAGTACAAGCCCCGCGTGGCCTCGATGCTGAAGGCATACTGCAAGTAGGGACTTCCTGGCCGCTGGCGGGGTATCTATATTGACCCCGCTTCGGAGGGGCTGTAGCTCAGCTTGGTTAGAGTGCCGCACTGTCACTGCGGAGGTCGCGGGTTCGAGCCCCGTCAGCCCCGTGGGCAGCTTGTTAGCCGTTAGCCGTTAGCCATTAGCTTAGTAGCCCTGAGCTCATGGCTAACGGCTAATGGCTAGTGGCTAATGCCTCCCTACCACACTCCCGTCCTCCTCGCTCCCTTGCTCGCCGCGGTGGGCCATCCGGCGCGGGCGGTCGACGCTACGCTCGGCGACGGGGGACACGCGGAGGCGTTGCTTGCCGCGGGCGCGCGGCTGCTGGGGATCGATCGGGATCCCGACGCCATCGAGACCGCCCGGCGGCGGCTGGGCGACGCCGGCATCGACTATCTGGAGGCGGCCTATGCCTCCGACGACGCGCTGGCGGCCGTCGCCGCATTCCGGCCTGACCTGATCCTGCTCGACCTGGGCGTCTCCTCCCGGCAGCTCGATGAGGACGCCCGCGGGTTCAGCTTCCGCCCGGGCTCGCCGCTGGACATGCGCATGGGGCCAGGCGGCGTCGGTGCGTCCGACTTCCTCAACAACGCCGATGCGGCCACGCTCGCCCGTGTCTTTCGCGACTGGGCCGACGAGCCGAGGGCCCGCGCCCTCGCCGGGGAAGTCGTACGCCGGCGAACCCGCCAGCCGTTCGCCACGAGTGACGATCTGGTGAAGGCGATCCGGGCCGTGCTCGGCCCCCGATCCGGGCCGGCCGATTTCGCGCGCATCTTCCAGGCGGTCCGGATCGCGGTGAACGACGAGCTCACCGGACTCGAGCGCGCCCTCCCGGCATTCCGGGCGGCGCTTGTGCCGGGCGGCCGTCTGGCGGTGATCAGCTATCATTCTGGCGAGGATCGCGTGGTGAAGCACGCGTTCCAGGACTGGAGCCGGGAGTGCGTCTGCCCGCCGCGCCAGCCCGTCTGCACCTGCCGAGGCCGCGCCTTCGGCCGGGTCGAGCCGAGAAAGGGGATTCCGGCCGATGCGGCGGAGGTTGCGGCAAACCCGCGCGCGAGGAGCGCCAAGCTGCGCATCTTCCGGGTGACCGATGAAGGTTAAGGGCCGCCACTGGCTGCTGCTCTGGCTGGTCCTATTCCTGCTCGTTGCTGCGGTGGTCGTGGCCCGTCAGACGGCGGCGTTCAAAGTGGCGCGGCGGGTCGGCGAGCTTCGGGAACAGCGCACCGCGCTGGAGGCGCGGCGGGCCGACCTGGAGCGGCGCATCCGCGAAGCATCCGGCCGCCAGGTCCTGGTCCCCAAGGCCGAGCGCGATCTCGGCCTTCACCTGCCGGCCGACAAGGAGTTCATTCTGTTCGCCGTGCCTTCCGGCCCGGCCGACCGCAACAAGCGCTGAATGGCCAAGCCCGCCACCCGCATCGCCGCAATCCAGTTCTGCTTCGCCGTCGGCATCGCGGCGGTCCTCGCGCGCGCCGCCCAGCTTCAGCTCGCCCAGGGAGCCCGCTGGTCGCGCGAGGCGGAGGCGCAGCGCACCGAGCGCGCGGTGCTGCCCGCGCGCCGCGGAACGCTGTACGACCGGAACGGGGTTCCTCTCGCGGTGACCCAGGAGTTCTATCACGTCGGCGTTGCGCCGAACGAGCTGGTGGACCGCCGCGGCGCCGTGCGTCTCCTGGCCGCGCAGCTCGCGGTCCCGGCCGCCGACGTCGAGCGCGACTTCGCGCGGAAGAAATGGGCGTACTGGCACGGTCCCTATACCGCCACGCAGGTGCAGCCGCTTCGTGGTGTGAAGGGCGTCCACCTGGACGGCGAGTTTCTCCGGTTCTACCCTGCCCGTGATCTCGCCCGACCCATCATCGGCGGACTGTCGCCGGAGACGGCGACCGGCGCGTCGGGCCTGGAGCTGTCGCTCGATTCGGTGCTCACGGGCGAGCCTGGTGAAGCGGTGCTGCTCAAGGACCGCGCCGGGCGCCGGTACGACTCGCCCTCGCGCCTCGTGCGCGAGCCGGTGGCCGGGCACGACGTGTGGCTCGCCCTCGACGCGGGGCTCCAGGAAATCGCCGAGCGGGGGCTGGACGATGCGCTGACGGAGATGAGGGCAGAGGGCGGCGACATCGTGTTTCTCGACCCGGCGACCGGCGAGCTGCTGGCGCTGGCCTCCAGGCAGGCCGGCGGCGCGAACCGGGCCTCGATCTTTACCGACCCCTTCGAGCCCGGCTCGACCGCCAAGCTCTTCACGGCCGCGGCCCTGCTCGCCTACCGGCGGGTAGACAGCACCGACGCCGTGAGCGGCGAAAACGGCGAGTGGCTCATGCCGGTGAACGAGCGGGGCCGGATTCGCCGGATCACCGACGCCCACCGACACCCGGGGCTGCTGACGCTCGCGCAAGCGATCCAGGTCTCCAGCAACATCGCCATGGCAAAGTTCGCGCAGCGCCTCTCGCCGGAGGAGCAGTTCGGCGTGCTGCGCGACTTCGGGTTCGGCAGCCCCACCGGAGTCGAGTTCCCCTCGGAGTCGCGCGGCCGGCTGGCGCGGCCGGACCAGTGGCAGCCGATGTACACTCGCGCGAGCGTCGCCATGGGGTACGAATTCGGCGTGACACCGGTGCAGCTCGCGGCGGCGTACGGCGCGATCGCCAATGACGGCGTGCTGCTCGCGCCGACGCTGGTGCGTGAAGTCCGTGGGCCGGACGGTACCCTCGCATACCGCCACCGGCCCGAGCCCGTCCGCCGTGCCATCAGTCCCGACCTTGCCGCTCGGCTCCGCTCTTTCCTGGCGGGTGTCGTCGGCGAGGGCGGCACCGGCGAGCGGGCGCAGCTCGCCAACTACTCCCTGCTGGGCAAGACCGGTACGGCGGTCCGATTCGAGCACGGACGCTACGTGCACGGCGAGTACACCGCGTCGTTCGCGGCGCTCTTCCCCGCCGACCATCCGCAGCTCGTGGTGATCGTCAAGATCGACAGCCCGCGGGGGAACTATTACGGCGGCCTCACGGCGGCCCCCGTCACCAAGAGCATGCTGCAACAGGCGCTCGCGTCGCACCGCGTCGCGATCGATCGCTCCCGTCTCGCGGCGCCCGACACCCTGGAGACCGCACTGGCGCCCAGTGAAGAGCCGCTTCCTGGCGCGGCGGCGGTCGTCGTGCCGTGGCCGCCGCGTCCGCCCGACCAGCCGCCCGCGGCGCTCCCGGTGCCGGACGTCGCCGGGACGCTGGTCCGGGAGGCCGCGCTCGCGCTGCACCGACGCGGATTCCGGGTGGACCTCCGGGGGACCGGGCTGGTCGAGCGGACGGTTCCCGGGCCCGGCGACGCGGCGCTGCCCGGTGCCACCGTGACCGTGTGGACCCGCGACCCGTGGTGAATCCGGGCTGGGCGGAGCTGCTCGCGGAGCTGCACCGGGCGGGCCTCTTCGTATCCGCCTCGGAGGGGGCGCCCGCGGTGAGCGGGCTCACGAGCGACAGCCGCAGTGTGGAGTCGGGACAGGTGTATGTGGCGGTGCGCGGATCCCAGACCGACGGTCACAAGTTCCTCGTCGACGCCGTGCGCCGCGGTGCGGTGGCGGTCGTGGTCGAATCCCCGGTCGAGGGACTCGGTGTCACGCAGGCGGTCGTCCGCGACGGGCGCCGAGCTGCGGTGGCGCTGGGCAGCGCGTGGTACGGATATCCTGCCCGCCGCCTTCGCATCGTGGGAGTGACTGGAACGAACGGGAAAACCACCACCACCGCGCTCGTCCGGCACCTGCTCAACGCCGCCGGCACTGCCGGCAGCATCGGGACGATCGGCGCGCTCGATGGGAGCGGAGCGGCGATCCCGTCTACGGCGGGGTCGCTCACGACGCCGGGACCGATCGATCTCCAGGCGACGCTCGGCGCGCTTGCCGCGCGCGGCGTCACCGACGTCGTCATGGAGGCGTCGTCCCACAGCCTGGATCAGGGACGGCTCGACGGGCTCACGCTCGCTGCCGGTGTATACACCAACCTCACGCGCGACCACCTCGACTACCATGGCACGATGGAAGCGTACCTCGCCGCCAAGCTCAAGCTGAGCACGCTGCTCGGCACGCTGGGAGTCGAGATCGTGAACCTGGATGATCCGGCCTGGCGCGCGCTTCCGCCCAACGGCCGTCGCGTGACGTTCGGCCTGCCGCCCTCCGCCGCGGAGGTGCTGGCGGTGGACATAGCGCTCGGCGCGGGCGGAAGCCGGTTCACCCTCACGGGGCGTTTCGGAACGGCCGCGACCTCGTTGCCGCTCCTCGGCGACTTCAACGTCGCCAACGCCCTGGCGGCCGCGGCCACCGCACTCGCCCTCGGCGTGCCGCTGGCAGAGGTGGCCGCGAGGCTCGACACCGTGCCTCAGGTACCGGGCCGAATGGAGAGGCTCACCGAGACGCCTTGCGTCGTGCTGCGGGACTACGCGCACACTCCCGACGCGCTCGAGCGGGCGCTCTCGGCACTACGCCCGCTCACGCGCGGGCGGCTGCTGGCGGTTTTCGGGTGCGGCGGCGACCGCGACCGCGGCAAGCGACCGATGATGGGACGGATCGCCGCGGAAAGGGCCGACCTGGCCATCGTCACGTCCGACAATCCGCGCACCGAGAATCCCGATGCCATCATCGACGACGTCGAGCGCGGTATGGGCGGAGCGCCGCGCCTGCGGATCACCGATCGGCTCGAGGCCATCAGGCGTGCACTGGATGAGGCTCGGCCGGACGATACGATCCTGCTCGCCGGGAAGGGCCATGAGACGTACCAGGTGATCGGAACGGAGAAGCAGCCGTTCGACGAGAAGGAGATCGTGCAGCGCCTGGTGAAGGGTGAACGGTAAACAGTGAACGGTGAGCGGGGGCTCGGTGCCGCGCCGCGGTGGTCCGAAGCTGCCGTCCGTGCCGCGCTCGACCTTCCGATCGTGGCGGGCCGCTCAGCGCTCGCCTTCTCGCAAGTCTCCACCGACACCCGCACCCTCGGGCCGGGTGCGCTGTTTGTGGCTCTCACGGGGGAGCGGTTCGACGGGCACGATCATCTTGCCGCGGCGGCGGGCGCCGGTGCGATCGGGGCCGTCGTCCGCCGCGGCACCGCGGCGGTGGGCGGGATGGTCCTCCTCGAGGTGGACGATCCGCTCCGCGCCTACGGGCGGCTCGCGCATGCCCGCCGGCGCGCGGTCCCGGGGCCGGTCGTCGCGATCACCGGCACCAATGGAAAGACCAGCACGAAGGAGATGCTGGCGGCCGTCCTGCGAACCTGCTGGCGCACGCACGCGACCCGGGCCAACCTGAACAACCTGATCGGTGTGCCCGCCACCATCCTCGAAGCCCCCGAGGATACCGAGGCCCTCGTCGTCGAAGCGGGCGCCAACCTGCCCGGCGAAATCGCCCGATACCGCGAGATCATCGATCCTTCGGCTGCGGTCGTGACCAACGCGGTCGCCGGCCATCTGGAGGGCTTCGGGTCACTCGCGGGTGTACTGGCGGAGAAGCTCTCGCTGGTGCGCGATGTCGCGCTCGCGGTCGTCGGGACTCGGCCTCCGGAGCTGGCGGCCGGCGCCCGCCGCGTCGCCCGTCGCGTCATCACCGCCGGGCTCGCCGAGGCCGACCGGGTGCCGGATTCGATAACGCTGGACGGGCTGGGGCGCGCGGCGGTCGCGGTAGACGGACAGCGCTTCACGTTGCCGTACCCCGGTCGGCACCTCGCCGAGAACGCCATGCTGGCGTGGACGGTAGGGCGGGAGCTGGGGCTCGACCCGAAAGGCGCGGCGACCGCGCTCGAGGGCTTCACGCTGCCAAGCGGGCGCAGCGAGCTGCGGCGAGAGGGCGGGCTCACCATCCTCAACGACTCCTACAACGCCAACCCCGACTCGTTCCGCGCCGCGATCGCGACGGCGCGGGAGCTTCGTCATGGGCGGCGCCTCGTCGTCGTGGCCGGAACGATGCGCGAGCTGGGCCCTGAATCCCGCCGGCTCCACGCCGAGGTCGCCCGCGAGCTGGTGGAGCTGAGACCGGACCTGCTGGCAGCCGTGGGAGATTTCGTTCCCGCGCTGGCGCCGTACGCGGCGCAACTGGGCGACCGGCTGATCACGGCCCCGGACGCACCGGCGATCGGACCACTGGTGGCGGAGCGGCTCGGCGGAGATGAGGTCGTCGTGCTCAAGGCATCCCGCGGGGTGGCCCTCGAACGTATACTTCCGCACCTGCTGGCCCGCGCGCACTGACCCCGACGAGGCTCGATGTTCTATCATCTGCTCGCGCCCCTCGGCAAGCATTTCATCATTTTCAATCTCTTCAACTACATCTCGTTCCGGGCCGCCGGGGCGACGGTCACGGCGCTGCTCCTCGCCTTTCTGCTCGGCCCGCCGATCATCGGGCGGCTCAAGGCGCGCAAGATCGGCCAGGTGATCCGGGCCGAAGGCCCGGCGAGCCATCAGGGCAAGCGGGGGACGCCCACGATGGGCGGGCTCATCATCCTGCTCGCCACGATCCTGCCGACACTGCTCTGGGCCCCGCTCACCAACCGGTTCGTCGTGGTCGCGATGATCTCGACGCTCTGGATGGGTTGTATCGGCTTTGTGGACGACTACCTGAAGATCGTGCAGGGCAAGTCGCGCGGCCTGGTCGCCAAGTACAAGCTGGTCGGCCAGTGCTCGTTCGGGCTCCTGCTCGGGCTCTATCTCTATTTCTGGCCCCTCGTGCCCGCCGACACCATTCCTGCCACCGCCACCACGCTGCCGTTCTTCAAGTACCTCGTCGTGAACTTCGCACCCTTGCTGTTCCTGGTGTTCGTGACCGTCGTGATCACGGGGACCAGCAACGCCGTGAACCTCACCGACGGCCTCGACGGCCTCGCCGCCGGTCTGGCCGGCATTGCCGCGTTCGGCTTTGCCGTCTTCGCGTATCTCTACGGCCGGGTGGACACCACCACGTATCTCAATCTCTTCTATCTTCCCGGCGCCGGGGAGCTGACCGTCTTCTGCACCGCGCTCATGGGCGCCACGGTCGGATTCCTCTGGTTCAACGCCCACCCGGCGCAGGTCTTCATGGGCGACACGGGCAGTCTCGCGATCGGGGGAGCGCTGGGGACCGTCGCCATCCTGCTCAAGGCGGAGTTTCTCCTGCTCCTGATCGGCGGGGTGTTCGTGGCGGAAGCCGTGTCGGTGCTGATCCAAACCGGGACCTACAAGTGGTACAAGCGGACCCGGGGACGCGAGTACGCGGACGTCCACCGGGTGTTCCGGATGGCGCCGCTGCATCACCACTTCGAGAAGCTCGGCTGGCCCGAGACGACGGTCGTGACCCGTTTCTATATCCTCGGCCTTTTCTGTGCGCTGGTGGCGCTCTCGACGCTCAAGGTGCGCTGATGATTCGGGGGTGGCGCGCCGGCGGACGGGAGGTCGCGGTCGTGGGGCTGGGGAGGAGCGGGGTTGCGGCGACGTTACTGCTTCAGGCGCGCGGCGTGTCGGTGTACGCGTCGGACGCCGGCAGCGGCCCCGGGCTCGAGGCGGAGGCCCGCCCGCTTCGGGACGCGGGGGCAGCGGTAGACCTGGGGCGGCACGATCTCGCACGGATCGGGCGGGCGGTGGCCGTAGTCGTCTCGCCTGGGGTGCCGCCGGACGCGGCGCCGCTCGTCGCGGCGGCGCACGCCCGGGTGCCGGTCGTGGCTGAAGTGGACCTCGGCTTCGCCGAGCTGCGCCACGCGCGCTGCATCGGGATTACCGGCACCAACGGCAAGACGACCACCACGTCGCTCCTCGCGCATCTCCTGGTGTCGGCCGGGGTCCGGGCGGAGGCGGCGGGCAACATCGGGCGTCCGCTATGCGATGTGGCGCGGCTGGGCAACGAGCCGGACTGGATTGCGCTCGAGCTCTCGTCGTTCCAGCTGCACGACGCACCTGACCTCGACCCGGCCATCGGGATGCTCACCAACCTCGCGCCCAATCACCTCGACCGATATCGATCGCTGGAGGAGTACTATGCCGACAAGGCGCTCCTGTTCCGCCACGCGAGCGCGAAGTCGGTCTGGGTGACCAACGCGGACGACCCGGCCGTGCGCGAGATGGTCAGGCGTGTTCCGGGCCGGCACCTGCGATTCTCGATCCGCGAGCGTGCGGACGGCTGGTACGACCGGGCGGGCCGTCGGCTGATGCTGGGCGACCGTCCGCTTCTCCCGCGCGACGACCTCCCGCTCCTGGGCGACCACAACGTCGCGAACGCGCTCGCGGCGGCGCTCGCCGCGCGTGCGGCGGGAGCCGATCCTGCCGCTCTGGCCCAGGGGCTCCGGACCTTTCGCGCGATCGCCCACCGGGTGGAACCGGTCCGCGAGGTCGGCGGGGTGCTCTGGGTCAACGACTCCAAATCCACCAACGTCACCTCGACCGAAGTGGCGGTGGCGGCGCTGGAGCGGCCGTTCGTGCTGCTCCTGGGCGGCCGGCACAAGGGCGCGCCGTACACGCCGCTGATCCCGCTGCTCGAGGACCGGTGCCGGGCGGTGGTGGCCTATGGGGAGGCCGAGCCACTCATCGCGGCCGACCTTGGCGCGGCCGTGCCGGTCGAGCTCGCGGGGCGAAACTTCGGAGCTGTGCTCGCCGCCGCGCGGCGCCTCGCGCGGCCCGGCGATGCGGTGTTGTTGTCCCCGGCGTGCTCCAGCTACGACATGTTCACCAACTACGAGGAGCGCGGTGACCGGTTCCGCGCTGCCGTGGAGGCCATGTGACGACCGCGGAGCGCCCTATCCAGCACCCCGGCGACACCCGGTGGGAGACACGGCTCCTCGGCGTCGTCACCCTGGTGCTGTTGGTCTTCGGCATCGCCGCGACGTACGGTGCGTCCAGCCTGGTGACCGTCAACGGCAAAGCCGCGGGCATCGGGTTCGCGTGGCGTCAGCTCACCGGCGCCGTCGCAGGCGGCCTCCTGTTGCTCCTGCTCGCACGGATCGATTACAGCCGGTGGCGCCGGTGGGCCTGGCCCCTGCTCGGTGTGACGGTGGTGCTGCTCCTGATTCCGCTGCTGCCCTTCACCCACGCCATCTCCCCCACGATCAACGGCGCCCGGCGTTGGCTGGACGCCGGCCCCATCAACTTCCAGCCGTCCGAGCTGGCGCGCCTCGCCGTGGTGATCTGGTGCGCTATGCTCGCCTCGAAGAAGGGCGAGCAGGTACGGGAGTTCAAGAAGGGCGTGCTGCCGTTCATGGTCATGCTCGGGCTCGTCGCCGCTCTCATCGGGCTCGAGCCGAACCTCTCCATGGCGACGCTGGTCGCCCTGCTCGGCGGCATCGTGCTCTTCGCGTCCGGGGCCAGGATCGGGCACTTTCTCATCCTGGCGGCGATAGGGGTGATGCTCGTTTTCCATCGGATTGCCGACGCCCAGTACCGGTTGGCCCGGGTGCACACCTTCTTGAACCCGGGCCAGAGCAACCTGGAGGGCGGCTTCCAGATCCACCAGTCGCTCGTCGGGATCGGGTCCGGTCGCCTCTTTGGCGTGGGGTTCGGCCAGGGACAGCAGAAGCTCGGCTACCTCCCGTACGCCTACTCGGACTTTCTCTTCAGTACCATCGGCGAGGAGTGGGGATTCCTGGGCGTGTGCCTCGTCGTGACGCTCTTCGCCCTGTTCTGCTGGCTTGGCTTCCGCATCGCGAAAACCGCCGCTGATCCGTTCGGCCAGTACCTGGCCGTGGGCCTGACGGCGACGGTCGGGCTCACGGCCTTCATGCACATGGCGGTGTCCCTGGGCCTCATGCCGACGACGGGACTCACGCTGCCGTTCGTGTCGTACGGCCGGTCGAGTCAGGTGATCTCGCTCGCGGGCACGGGGATTCTCATCAGCATCGGACGGCTGCGATGGCGACCGGCGGCGGCAACGACGGCGGGGTAGGGCATGGTGAGACGCATTCTCATCGCCGGCGGTGGCACAGGCGGGCATCTCATGCCCGCCCTTGCCGTGGCGCAGGCGCTCCGGGAGCTGGATCCCCAGGTCGAGCCCGTGCTCGTCGGGGCCGCGAGAGGAGTCGAGGCCCAGGTGCTCCCGACGCGCGATTTCCGCTACCACCTGCTTCCGGTCGAGCCACTCTACCGTCGCCAGTGGTGGCGGAACCTGCGGTGGCCCTGGATCACGATCCGGTTGTGGCGGGCGCTCGGGCGCCTCTATGCCGCGGAGCGGCCCGTCGCGCTGCTCGGCACCGGCGGGTACGCCTCGGCCCCCGTGGTTTATTGGGGAGCGCGCGCCGGCTTGCCGACCGCCGTGCAGGAGCAGAATGCGTTTCCCGGTCTTGCCACCCGGCTCCTCGCGCGGACCGCTCGGCACATCTACCTAGGGCTGCCGGAGGCTCGTCGTCTGCTCCGGATCGGGCCCCGCACCCAGGTCTTCGAGACCGGTAACCCGATCACCCCGCCGACCCCCGAGCGCCGAACGGCCGCTCTGGCGAGATTTGGACTCGACGCCGGCGATCGAGTGGTCCTGGTGACGGGCGGCAGCCAAGGTGCGCTGGCGCTCAATCGGGCAGTGGCCGTGTGGCTCGGCACGGGGGCGGGGTTCGATGGGGTTGTGCTCTGGGTCACCGGGCGCGGCACCCACGCCGAGTTCGCCGCCTACCACCGGCCGCCACGGGTGCAGGTGATCGACTTCCTCGACCCGATGGCCGACGGATACGCCGTCGCAGAGCTGGTCGTCTCCCGGGCGGGGATGATCACGGTGGCCGAGCTGTGCGCTTGGGGTCTGCCCAGCGTTCTGGTGCCGCTACCGACTGCGGCGGCGGATCACCAGACCCACAACGCGCGGGTCCTGAGCGAGGCGGGGGCGGCTCTCCTGCTTCCCGAGACCCAGCTCAGCGGCGAGCGGTTGGGGGTAGAGATCGGGCGGCTGATGGGTGATGCCCCACGCCGCGCGGCCATCGCCGAGGCGGCACGCAGCCGCGGCCGACCCAACGCCTCGCGGGAGATAGCGTCCAAACTTTTGACGCTCATCCCCTGAGTCTTGGGCTGTTGCAAAGCACGACAAGATTTTACATTAGCTCATTCACAATGGCATTGTTCGATTCCGCGGATCGACGCCCGGTCCACTTCATGGGGATTGGCGGCGCCGGCATGAGCGGGCTGGCGCTGATCGCCTGCCGCCGCGGAGTTGCGGTCACGGGGTGTGACGCCGACCTGGCGGGCGCCCAGGACCTCATGGCGCTCGGCGTTCCGGTCGCCGCCGGCCACTCCCCTGCGCACGTCGAGGGTGCCCGGGCCGTCGTCCACACTGCGGCGGTAAAGCCGGACCATCCGGAGTTGCTTCGGGCCCGCACCTTGGGCTTGGCCGTCGTACCCCGCAAGGTGGCCCTGGCCGAACTGGTGGCCGGCCGGACGGTGGTGGCGGTGAGCGGCACCCACGGCAAGACCACCACGACGGTGATGGCCACCGAGGCGCTCGCGGCCGCGGGATGCGATCCTACGGGAATCGCGGGCGGTCGAGTAGGATCGTGGGGCGGGAATGCCCGTATCGCGGGCGACGCGCTGTTCGTCGTCGAGGCCGACGAGTACGACCAGGCGTTCCTGACGCTCCATCCCACGGTGGCGCTGGTGAACAACGTCGAGCCTGACCACTTGGAGTGCTACGGGTCGGTGGCGGCGCTCGAGGATGCCTTCGTTCAGTTCGCGGGACGCGCCGAGCTGGTGCTCGTGGGAGCCGACGATCCCGGAGCAATGCGGGTTGCCCGGCGCCTCGGCGGCAAGACCCGGAGCTTCGGGCTCGGGGACCACGCGGACATTCGGATTACCGAGGTGACACAGGCGCCCGGGGAGACCCGGGCCCGAGTGAGGCTCCCAGGGTTCGGAGTCGTCACGGTGCGGCTCCGGGTGCCGGGGCTTCACAACCTCCGGAACGCGGTTGGGGCCTTGGCTGCCGCCGCCCACGTCGCACCGGCGGGCGTGGAGCCGGCCCTCGCGGCGCTTCATGGGTTCGGGGGTGTCGGCCGGCGGTTCGAGCGGCTGGGTCAGTTTGGCGGCGTGGAAATCGTGGACGACTACGCCCACCACCCGTCCGAGCTGGTCGCCACGCTGGCCGCTGCGCGGCAGGCGTTCCCGGGGCGACGGCTGGTGGCCGTCTTTCAGCCCCACCTCTTTTCCCGCACGGCCGCGCATGGCGTCGCCATGGGTGAGGCGCTGGCCAAGGCCGACCTGGTCGTGGTGACCGAAGTCTACGCTGCGCGCGAAGAGCCGATCGCCGGTGTGAGCGGCCGCCAGGTGGCCGAGGCGGCGGAACGGGCGGGCGGGGCCGCGATCTTCGAGGGAGACCGGGCGGCGCTCGGGCGGCGGGTGCTCGGGCTGCTCCAGCCGGGCGACGTGGTTCTGACGCTGGGCGCGGGGGACATCACCCGCGTCGGCCCGGAGCTGGTCCGATGGCTCCAGGCCGCCTGAAGGCCGCTTGGAGGATGCTTGCGGCGGTGGCGCTCGTGGCCCTCGTCTGGCTCGGCGGCCCCGTGCTCCTTCGCCAGCTGGATTTCTTCCGGGTGCGGCGGATCGAGATCTCGGGTGCCCGCTACCTGGCACCAAAGACCATCACCGACGCGCTGGGTCTCCGAAAGAACGCGAGCGTATTCGATCTGGTGGGGCCGCTCGAGCGACGGGTGCGGGTGCTGGGCGGGGTGCAAGACGTGGAGGTGGGACGCCGGCTCCCGGGCACGCTTACCGTGACGGTGCGCGAAACCGAGCCGGTCGCCCTGATCCAGCGGAAAGGCACCCTGACGCCGGTTGACGATCGCGGGCGGGTGCTGCCCTACGATCCGGCGCAGACGGTGCCCGATCTGCCGATCGCCACCAGCGCGGATTCCGGTCTCACGCGGGTGCTGGCCACCGTGCGCGATGCCGATCCGGCGCTCTTCGCGCGAATCGTGAGTGCGGCGCGAGTGCAGGACGATGTCGTCGTGGAGCTCGGGAGACAGCGCGTCTGGTTTACGGCCAATGCAACCACGGAGGACATACGAGCGGTGACGGCGGTCGCGCAGGATCTCGCCCGGCAACAGCGCTCCTATCGGGAGTTGGACGGGCGGTTCTCGGGTCAGGTGATCGTGCGGTGGGCGGGCGGGTGAGCGCGCAGCCCCAGCGCCTGGTCGCTGGGCTCGATCTCGGATCCACCAAGGTCGTCGCGATTATCGGCGAGGTGTCCGGGGAAGGCCGGGACGCCGGAGCCAAGATCCTGGGGCTCGGCGTCGATCGGACCAACGGGATCCGCCGGGGCGTCGTGCGCGACATGGAGGAGACCACCCGCGCCATCGACAAGGCCATGCGCGACGCCCAACGTATGGCCGGCGTCGAGGTGGGAACGCTGTACTGCGGGATCGCCGGCGAGCACGTCGCCGGGCGCAGTTCGCACGGGATGGTGTCCGTCACCGGCGACGAGATCCGGACCGGCGACGTGGCCCGGGTGAACGACATGGCCAGCAACGTCTCCTTCGGCCGGGATCACGAGCTCCTGCATGCCATCCCGCTCGACTACATCATCGACCAGCAGGGCGGAATCAACGAGCCGATCGGGATGACCGGCTCCCGGCTCGAGGCCGAGGTCTACCTGGTGACCGTGCTGTCGAGCGTGCTGCAGAATCTCCGGAGGTGTGTCGAGCGGGCGGGCTACCACGTGGGCGAGTTCGTGCTCGAGCCGCTGGCGGCATCGCTCGCCGTGCTCACGCCTGATGAGGTCGAGTTGGGATGCGCGCTGGTCGAGCTGGGCGGGGCGTCGACCAACGTCGCCGTCTTCCACAGCGGGAAGATCCGCCACACCGGGTCGCTGCTCTGCGCCGGCGGCCACGTCACCGCCGACATCATGCACGGCTTCCAGGTCACCCAGCAGGAGGGCGAGCGCCTGCGTGAGCGGCACGGTGCCGCGTTCGAGCCGCTGGTCCCCGAAAGCGACCTGGTCGAGCTGCCCTCCACGCCGGCGCAGGGGGGACGGACGGCGCAGCGTTACATGCTTGCGCACATCATGCGCATGCGCTTTCAGGAAATCCTGGAGTTCGCACTCGACGAAATCAGCCGAGCCGGGTATCACCAGCGGCTTCCTGCCGGCGTTATCTTGACCGGAGGCGGCGCGTTGACGCCGGGCATCGTCGAGCTTGCACGGGACGTGTTCGCGATGCCGGCCCGGGTGGGCATTCCGGGCCAGCGGCTCCGTGGCCTCGCCGACAGCGTTGAATCTCCGAGAATGGCGGTTGCAGCAGGCTTGGGCTTGTACGGCGCCCGACAGGTCGCCCTCGGGAGCGGGTTTGGCTCCGGGGGACGTCGGTCACCGGCGGTAGAGAAGGTGCTCGGCCCCGTGAAGCGCTGGCTCCAGGACTTCTTCTGAGTCGAACCGAGGGAACACGCCATGATCTTTGAGCTGGAAGAGAGCGGCGTCCCGCAGAACGCCAAGATGAAGGTGGCCGGCGTCGGCGGCGGCGGCGGCAATGCCGTCAACCGCATGATCGACGAGCGGTTGCTGGGCGTCGAGTTCATCTCGGTCAACACGGACGCCCAGGCGCTGCGGATGTCCAAGTCCGACATCAAGATCCAGATCGGGCGCAAGCTGACCCGGGGGCTCGGGGCAGGGGCCAGGCCGGAGATCGGCCGGCAGGCCATCGAGGAGAACAAGGACGAGGTGGCCCAGGCCGTGCAAGGGGCCGACATGGTCTTCGTGACCTGCGGAATGGGCGGCGGAACCGGGACCGGGGCGGCCCCGATCGTCTCCCAGCTCGCCCGGGAAGCGGGAGCCCTGACGGTCGGGATCGTGACCAAGCCGTTCCTGTTCGAAGGGCGTCGGCGGATGCGGCAGGCGGAGACCGGCATCGCCGAAATGCGCAAGAACGTGGACACGATGATCGTCGTGCCGAACGAACGCCTGCTCGCGGTGGTGGGCAAGGGCATTCCCTTCCAGGATGCGCTCAAGAAGGCGGACGAGGTTCTGCTGCACGCCACCCAGGGCATCGCGAGCCTCATCACGTCCACCGGCATCATCAACGTGGACTTCGCCGATGTGCGCACCGTCATGCAGAACGGCGGCGCGGCCCTCATGGGCACGGGCATAGGGCGGGGCGACAACCGGGCCCTGGAGGCCGCACAGCAGGCGATCTCGAGCCCGCTGCTGGACAACGTTTCCATTACGGGCGCCCTGGGCGTCCTGATCAACATCATCGGTGGCGAGGATTTGACGCTGGGTGAGACCACGCAGATCAACGACATCATCCACGACGCCGTGGGCGACGACGCCGAGATCATTTTCGGCGCCGCCACCGACCCCGCCATGCAGGGCGAGGTCCGGGTGACCGTCATCGCTACCGGCTTCGATCGCGCGGTCACGGGCGAAACCCCGGCAGCCGGGATCCGCGGGACGCGGGCCGGCGTGCTCGACTTCCCCAAGCGGCCGCAGCCGCAGGCGCCCGTGGTGCAGCCGAAGGTTCCGCCCAAGCCGGCCCAGCAGCCAGCCGCGGACGTCCCCGACATGGAGATCCCCACCTTCATCCGCAGGCAGATGGACTGATGGGTCGGCTCCGGATCGCGATCGCTGTTCTCGTCATTGCAGGCGCGGCGATCGCGGCTCGGAGCCATCGGTGGCCGTGGCACCGGTTCGAAGCGCGCATGGCCCTGGCCGCTCCGCCGGTTTCCCCCCTGTTCCAGCCGTCCGGCATCGAAGTCCTCGACACGCTCCGCCGAGGCGAGACGCTCGGCGCGATGTTCCAGCGCCAGGGGGTGGTCGACCTCGATCTCTCCCGCGCCGATCCGACCCGCACGCTCGACCCCCGCCGGCTTCGCGCGGGCCTCGTCATCGCGTTCCGCCGCGCCGCTCGCGATTCGGCGCCGACGGACGTGCGAGTGCGGACCAGCCCCGAGCAATTGGTGACGTTCACCCGGGCATCGACCGGGTGGACCGTCGGGACGGAGTCCATCGCCTGGCGGGTCGAGCCGGTGCGGATCGAGAGCGACATCGACAACTCGCTGTATGAGGCGCTGGACGGGATCAGCAGCGACGCGATCGCCACCGGTGACCGGGTTCGCCTCGCGTGGGACCTCGCCGACGTGTTCGCGTGGGAGGTGGACTTCACGCGCGACATCCAGCCGGGCGACCACTTCGCGGTGGTCTTCGAGCGGCTCACCTCGCCGGAAGGGCAGGTGCGCTTCGGACGCATCCTGGCGAGCGATCTGACGATGAGCGGGAAGCGCCTCACGGCGGTGCGGTTCGATTCGGCTGGGGCATCCAGCTTCTACGATCCGGACGGCGCGTCACTGCGGCGCGCCTTTCTCCGGGCGCCGGTCGAGTTCCGCCGGATCTCCTCTACCTTCGCCCGCGCACGATTCCATCCCATTCTTGGGATGTGGCGCAAGCACGAGGGCACCGACTACGCCGCGGCACCCGGCACCCCGGTCATGGCGGCAGGTGACGGCGTGGTCCTGCGCGCGGGCTCGAGCGGCGGTTACGGCAACCTGATCGAGCTGCGTCACCGAAACGGGATCACCACGCGCTACGGCCATCTCCGCGGGTTCGCCCGCGGCATCCACGGTGGCGCCCGGGTGACGCAGGGCGAGGTGATCGGCTATGTCGGGTCGACCGGCCTCGCGACCGGCCCGCACCTGCACTACGAGTTCCGTGTGAACGGCGTGGCCCGGGACTCCCGGCGGGTCGAGCTGGCCCACGGCACGCCGATCTCGGGCGCTCTGCGGCCGGCGTTCGAGCAGCAGCGAGACAGCCTGCTGGCGTTGCTGCGGCCGGTGATGGTGGCTATCAGCCGTTAGCCGTTGGCCTTCCTCCTCCCCTCCATCGATCTCCGCCACGGTCGCGTCGTTCGGCTGAGCCAGGGCGACGCGCACCGGCAGACCGTCTACGGCGACGACCCCCTGGCCATTGCCGACGGCTTCGCCCGCGAGGGGGCGAGCTGGCTGCACCTCGTTGATCTCGACCGCGCCTTCGGGGAGGGCGACAACGCCGACCTGATCGCGCGCGTCGTCGCGGGTGTGGGCAGCCGGATGCGGATCCAGGTGGGCGGCGGGTTCCGGACGCTGCAGGTGATCACCAGCATGCTCGATGCAGGCGCCGCCCGGGTGGTGGTCGGCACGGCGGCGGTGCGGAGTCCCGAGCTCCTTCCAGCCGCGCTCATCCGCGCCGGCGCCGAGCGCCTTGCGGTGGGCATCGACGCGAGGGCCGGCCTCGTCGCTATCCGTGGCTGGCGCGAGGAGAGCGGCGAGCGGGTCGAGGACGTGGCGCGGCGGGTGATCGCGCAGGGGATCCGCACGCTCATCTACACCGATGTCGCCCGTGACGGCATGCTGGAAGGGCCGGATATCGCCGGGGCCGTTGCGCTCCAGTCGCTCGGGGCGGCGGTCATTGCCAGCGGCGGCGTGGCCTCGCTCGACGACCTGCGTCGCGTGCGGGATGCCGGACTTGCCGGAGCGATCGTGGGCCGAGCGATCTACGAAGGGCGGTTTGCCGTGCGGGCCGCGGTGGAGACGCTGGAGGGGTAAGCGTAAACGGTGAACGCTAAGCAGTGAACCGGTGAAGAGGGTACAAAGCCCCTGTTCACCGTTCACTGTTTACTGTTTACTTGCGTTCCATGCGCCTCACCTTGGTCGTAGCCCTCGCCTTCGCTCTCGCCGCATTCACCTACCTGTATCTGGAGCGGCTCGGTCGACGCGGCGTGGTGCCGCTCGTCTGTCGGGCGGCGGCCTGGAGCGCGCTGGGGCTCCTGCTGCTCAACCTGAGCTGTCCCGTCGCGGCCCCGCGCCGGCGGCCGCTCGTGCTGCTGGACGGCTCCATCAGCGAGACCGCGGCCGGGGGACGCTGGCGCGAGGCCCGTGACTCCGCGGCTCGGTGGGGCGACGTCCGCTTCTTCGGCGACGAGCGGAGCGGGGCCGACACCGCGCCGGACCGGGGCCGGTCCCTGCTCGCGCCGGCCCTGCTCGCCGCGTCGGCAAGCGACCGGCCGGTGATCGTCGTGACCGACGGCGAGATCGAGGACGCGCGGGATGTGCCACCCGACCTGCTCGCGCGCACCAGCGTCCGCCTGTTCCCTCGCGCGTCGCAGCCGGACGTTGCGATCACGCGCGTGAAGGGTCCCGCGCGGATCACGAGCGGCGATTCGCTCGTCCTCGAGGCCGAGGTCCAGGCGGTTGGCGCGCCCGCCGGCGACAGTGTAATCGTGGCCCTCGACGACGGAACCCGCCGTCTTGCCCGTCGCACCGTCCGCCTCGGCGCCGCGCGCGCCGGCCGGGTACGGCTCGCGGCCGCGTCCGCGGGACTCCCACCCGGCGACCATGTGCTCCAGGTCGAGCTGGTGGATCAGCACGACGCGGAACCCCGAACCGATCGCCGGCTCCACCTCGTCAGCATCGTCCCGACGCCGGGTATCGTGGTGCTCGCCGGCCCCACGGATTGGGATACCCGCTTCCTCTACCGCGCGCTCAAGGATGTGGCCCAGCTCCCCGTGCGGGGGTACGCGCGCATCGAGGCAGAGCGTTGGCGCTCGCTGCAGGACCTGGCGGTCGTCGGCGCCGATCAGGTCCGGCAGGCCGCTCGCCGCGCCGACGTCGTGGTGCTCAAGGGGAACGTGGACGGCATTGCGGAGGGCGGCGGGGCGCGGGGGGTGTGGCGCTGGCCCAGCGGGGAAACCAGCGACGGGACGCCGATGCCGGGCGACTGGTATCTCATGTCTGGCGGCGCATCGCCGGTGGCGGAGGCGTTCGCCGGATTTCCGGTCGATTCGTTCCCGCCAGCGGTGCAGCTGATCGAGCTGCGCACGCCGCCGGCGGACTGGATCGCGTTGTCGGCCCAGGACGGCCGCCGTGGCCCGCAGTGGCCGGCGGTCGTGGGACGCGATCTGGGTCGGACACGCGAGGTGACGGTGTTCGTGGACGGCCTCTGGCGCTGGGCGTTCCGGGGAGGGTCGAGCGAGCAGAGCTATCGGGCCTGGGTCGCGGCTACGTTGAACTGGCTGCTTGCCGGCGTCGACTCCGCCGAGGGCGTTGCCCGGCCGGTCCGGGGTGTCGTATCGAGCGGCCGCCCGCTCGTGTTCGAATGGGTCGGTCCGGGCGCCGCCCGACCGGTGCCGGTCCAGTGGACCGGCGGGCTCGCAGCTGCGGACACGCTGCGATTCGACGGTGCGGGGCGGGCCACCGTGTGGCTCCCCCCGGGCGAGTATCGCTACAAGCTGGGACCCGGCGGCACCGGGACGGTGGCGGTCGAGCAGTACTCCGATGAGCTGCTCCCGCACGCGGTCTCTCTGACCCCGCACGAGGCACGCGCGTCGCTGGCCTCGACGACGCGCTCGGCACGGGAGTGGCCCTGGCTGTTTGCGCTCTGCGTGCTGGGGCTGGCGGGAGAATGGGTGGCGAGACGAAGGCTGGGGCTCAGATGACTGCGGTAAACCGTAGACAGTAAACGGTAAACGGGGGCTCCGCGGCAGGGCGCCCCCGTTTACTGTTCACCGTTCACCGTTCACGGTGGTTCATGGCTTCTCGGCTCGACCAACAGACGGCGTCCCTCTGGTCCCGGCTCAAGCGCCTCGCGTTCACCGACGTGAACGCGATCATCCGCGGCCTCAACGCCGCGGACCTCGAGGCGCTCGAGCGGCTGCTCATCGAGGCCGACTTTGGCGTCGCCGCGACCGTCGAGCTCACCGCCGCCCTCGAAGAAGAGGTGCGGAAGGGTGCGCTCAAGACCGAGGCCGATCTGCGGCACGCGCTCAAAGCGAGCATCGCGACGCTCATCTCCGCGCCCGGTGATCCGGGAGCGATCGCACGGGCCGCGGGCGAGGGTCCAACGGTGGTTCTCATGGTGGGCGTGAACGGCACCGGAAAGACCACGACGACCGCCAAGCTCGCCCGCCGGCTCGAGCGCGAGGGGCGGAAAGTGCTCCTCGCCGCCGCCGACACCTACCGGGCCGGAGCCATCGCACAGCTCCAGGTCTGGGCGGAGCGGCTCAACCTCCCCTGTGTATCGGGGGCCGCCGGGGGCGATCCCGCCGCGGTGGCGTTCGACGCGATCGACGCGGCCCGCTCGCGCGGCCTCGATACGGTCATCGTAGATACGGCCGGGCGGCTCCATACCCAGGAAGGGCTGATGGAGGAGCTGCGCAAGGTGGCCCGGGTTGTCGCGCGCCGAGTGCCGGGAGCGCCGCACGAGACGCTGCTCGTGCTCGACGGCACGGTGGGGCAGAACGCCGTCCAGCAGGGACGTCTCTTCGGCGAGGCGGTGTCGCCCACCGGGATCGTGATCACCAAGCTCGACGGGAGCGCCAGGGGTGGCGCCGTGGTGGCGCTCCGGCGTGAGCTTGCGCTGCCCATCCGCTTCGTGGGCCTCGGAGAGTCACTCGACGACCTGGAGCCGTTCGATCCCGAGCGCTTTGCCGCCGGCCTCGTTGGCGAGGCCGCCTAGGGCCGCACGCATGCCGCCGGCGCCCGCCCGTCCGATCGGCCTCAACACGCCGGTGCAGTTCCTCAAGGGCATCGGCGAGCGGCGGGCGGAAGTGCTCGCCCGTCTCGGGATCCGCACCGCGCAGGACCTTCTCTGGCATCTCCCCCATCGCTACGTCGACGCCTCATCCGTCACGCCGCTCGCGAGCGCGCGGGTCGGGATGGAAGTCGCGGGCGTCGGACGCGTGATGAGCAAGGCGATCGTTCCTACCCGCAAAGGCCTTCGCATCTTCCACGTGGTGCTGCGCGACGCGAGTGGCACGCTCGAGTGCGTGTGGCCCGGCCAGCCCTTTTTGGATCGGACGATAGAGGTCGGCCAGACGCTGCTGGTGTCGGGGCCCGTGCGCTTCTACCACGGCCGACAGATGGCGCCCCGGGAATACCTCATTCTGGCCGATGCCGACGGCGACGCCGATCCCCTGAGCGGCGGCAAGGTGCTTCCGGTCTACCCCGCCACCGAGGGCCTGAGCCACAAGGTGATCCGGGGGCTGATCGACCGGCACCTGGACCAGCTCGTCGCCGCGTCACCCGACATCATCCCCGAGGCGGTGCGCGCCGCGGCGGATCTTCCTCGGCTCGCGGACGCGCTGCGGATGGTGCACCGGCCCCGGACCGTCGCCGAGGCGGAGCAGGGCCGGCGACGGCTCGCGTTCGATGAGCTGCTCGATCTCCAGCTCATGCTGGTGCGGGCGCGGACCATCGCGAAACGGGCCCGGAGCGGCGTCGCCTTCGAGATCAAGCGGGACCTCACGACCCGACTCCGGGAAAGCCTCCCCTGGGCGCTCACGGCTGATCAGCAGCGCGCCCTTCGGGAGATCACCACCGACATGACCGCGGCCGACCGGATGCACCGGCTCCTCATGGGCGACGTAGGCACCGGCAAGACGGTGGTTGCGCTGTTCGCCATGCTCCTGGCGGTCGAGAACGACTACCAGGCCGCGCTCATGGCGCCGACCGAGCTGCTGGCCGAGCAGCACGGAGCCACGCTGACGCAGCTGGTCGAGCCGCTGGGGCTGCGGCCTGAGCTGCTGATCGGCCGCCTCACGCCGGGGGACAAGGCTGCGGTCCGGCGGCGCCTGGCGGAGGGCGGGGCCCGCCTCGCGATCGGGACCCACGCGCTGCTCGAGGAAAGCACGGCCTTCCGCCGTCTGGGGCTGGTCGTGATCGACGAGCAGCACCGATTCGGTGTCGAGCAGCGTGCCGCCCTGATCGGCAAGGGGGCGGCTCCCGACGTCCTGCTCCTCACAGCCACGCCGATCCCGCGCTCCCTGGCCCTCACGCTCTACGGAGATCTCGACGTCTCGACCCTCCGGCAGAAGCCGCCGGGACGGGGCGAGGTCCGCACCGCTGTGCGGACGGCGAGCCAGCGGGACAAGGTGCTCGCCTTCGTGGAGTCCGAGTGCCGGGGGGGACGGCAGGCCTACGTCGTGTTGCCTGTGATCGAGGAGTCGGAGCGCGCGGATCTCCGGGCTGCGACGACCATGGCCGAGACCCTGGCGGCGCGCTGGCCGTCGCTCGCCGTCGGCCTCGTGCATGGGCGGCTCAAGGGCGACGAGCGGGACTCCGTGATGCGGCGATTCCGAGCCGGCGAGATCCATGTCCTGGTGGCCACGACGGTGATCGAGGTCGGGATCGACGTGCCCAACGCGACACTCATGGTGATCGAGCATCCGGAGCGATTCGGCCTGGCGCAGCTGCACCAGCTGCGGGGCCGCGTGGGACGCGGGGCGGGGGAGAGCTTCTGCATCCTGATGGCCGACGGCGCCGTGCCGGAACGCCTGAAGGCCTTTGCCGGGACCGATGATGGGTTCCGGATCGCGGAGCTGGATCTGCGGGAACGGGGAATGGGCGACTTGATCGGCGCGCGGCAATCGGGAGGCGTGGAGGTGCGCCACGCCCGCCTGCCCGACGACGAGGAGCTGCTCGGTCGTGCCCGGGAGCTGGCCGGCGAGCTGCTGGGGCGCGATCCCGCGCTCCAGCGGGCCGAGAACCGTGCGCTCCGCGATCGCGCACTGGCGCGCTATCCGAGAGCGGTGGAGCTGTTCCGGGTGGGCTGACGAACGCCGACGTTGAAACCGCTGTTTGACGCCTCCCGGGGAGCGGCGGTAGACTGAGGCCGCCCGTTTTCACGCCAACCTCGAGCCCGCACGCATGCTACCGGTCCGGATTGCCGATCTCCCCCAGCACGCCAACGAGCCCGTCACCGTGCAGGGTTGGGTCATGACCACTCGATCCAGCGGCAAGATCGCGTTTCTCGTGCTGCGCGACGGGTCCGGATACCTCCAGTGTGTGGTGTCGAAGAAAGAGGTTCCCGAACCGGTCTGGCAAGCCTTTCAGACGCTGGCGCAGGAGACCAGCGTGGCGGTGGAGGGCGTCGTGCGCGAGGAGCCGCGGTCGCCGGGCGGCTACGAGCTGGGCGTGGGCGACCTGCGCGTGCTCGGCACCTCCGTGGACTTTCCCATCGGGCCGAAGGAGCACGGCACGCAGTTCCTCTTCGAGCACCGCCATCTCTGGCTCCGGAGTCGGCGTCAGGTCGCCGTTGCCAAGGTGCGGCACGAAGTGGAGCAGGCGATCCGCGACTTCTTCTACGATCGCGGATTCACGCTGGTGGACACGCCGATCCTCACCGGCGCGATCGGCGAAGAGGCGGGCAATCTCTTCGCCACCGACTACTTCGACCTCGGCAAGGCGTATCTGGCCCAGACCGGCCAACTCTACGTGGAAGCCGCCGCCGCGGCGCTGGGCAAGGTCTACTGCTTCGGCCCGACGTTCCGCGCGGAAAAATCCAAGACGCGACGGCACCTCACCGAGTTCTGGATGGTGGAGCCCGAGGTGGCGTTCGCCGACTCCAACGAGAACATGCGGCTCCAGGAGGAGTTCGTCTCGTATCTGGTGGCGCGCGCGCTGGACCGGCGCAAGGAAGAGCTGAAGGAGCTGGAGCGCGACACGACCTCGCTCGAGCGGGTGGTGCCGCCGTTCCCGCGCGTCTCATATACCGAGGCCGTCACTCGCGTAAACCGGTTGGGCTCGGGCATGACCTGGGGCAGTGATCTCGGCGGCGACGACGAAACGCTCCTGGCCAAGGAATACGACCGGCCGGTGTTCGTCTACAACTATCCGAAGCAGGTCAAGGCGTTCTACATGAAGGAGAACCCGGACGACCCGCGTACCGTGCTCAACGACGACTGCCTGGCGCCCGAGGGCTACGGGGAGATCATCGGCGGCTCGCAGCGGGAGGATGATCACGACCGCTTGTTGGCCCGCATCCTGGCCCAGGGCCTCGACCCCAAGGCCTACCAGTGGTATCTCGACCTCAGGAAATACGGCACGTTCGTTCACTCCGGCTTCGGGCTGGGCGTCGAGCGCACCGTGGCGTGGATCTGCGGGATCCCGCACATCCGGGAGGCGATCGCGTTCCCCCGGCAGATCCATCGTCTGTACCCCTGAACCGCGGTGAGAAGCAAGACGCCGCGGCCTTCCATCCGCTCCCCGCGGCCCGTATCCTTCACCAGTCTCCACCCCAACAACAGGGACTGAGTGGCCGATCTTCGTGAGCGCCTCGAAGTCGAGCTGCGGGGCCGCTACACGCTCGAGCGCGAGCTCGGGCGCGGCGGCATGGCCACCGTCTTGCTCGCGCGGGATCTCCGCCACGACCGGCCCGTCGCCCTCAAGGTGCTGCACCCCGAGCTCGCGGCCACGCTCGGCCCCGAGCGCTTTCTCCGGGAAATCCGCCTCGCCGCCCGACTCCAGCATCCCCATATCCTCACAGTCCTCGATTCCGGCGACGCGGCCGGCCAGCTCTGGTTCACCATGCCGTACGTCGAGGGCGAGACGCTGCGGGACCGATTGCGCCGCGAAGGCCAGCTCCCGCTGGACGACGCCCTCCGTATCGCGCGGGAGACCGCGGACGCACTCGACTACGCGCATCAGCACGGGGTCATCCATCGCGACATCAAGCCGGAGAACATCCTGCTCGCGGGCCGCCATGCGCTCGTGGCCGATTTCGGGATCGCGCGGGCGTTGAGTGCCGGTGGCGCCGCGGGGGCCGGGGCTCCGACCCGGGAGCAGCGGCTCACGGAAACCGGCATGAGCGTGGGGACGCCGGCGTACATGAGCCCGGAGCAGGCGAGCGGCGATCGGGACGTGGACGCCCGGAGCGACATCTACTCGCTGGGCTGCGTCCTGTATGAGATGCTCGCCGGCGAGCCGCCGTTCACCGGCCCCACGGCGCAGGCGATCCTGCTGCGGAAGTTCACCGAGAATCCGCGGCCGCTCCGCGCGATTCGCGATACGGTCCCTGAGTCAATTGAGCAGGCGGTCACCAGGGCGCTGGCCCGCTCGGCGGCCGACCGGTTCTCCTCCGCCGCGGAGTTCCGTCGCGTGCTGGAGCCGGCGGCCCCGGCGGCCGGCATCATGACGCCGCCCGTGACGCCGACCGTCGCCACACCGACCACGCTGGCGCCCAAGCGGCGCTCGTTACGCTACCCGGTCACCTTGGCACTGCTGGGCGGGTTTGCGATCGGGCTAGGGGTGCTCTTTGCCTGGCGGCGTGGCCACCAGGCTGACACCGAGGTTGGCACCGCCGCCGCGACCGGGATGAAACTGGTCGCGGTGTTGCCGTTCGAGAATCTCGGCGGGGCGGACGACGAATATTTCAGCGACGGCATCACCGACGAGATCCGGGGCAAGCTCTCGAGCCTGCCCGGACTTCAGGTCACGGCCCGCAGCAGCTCGGCCGAGTACAAGAAGACCCACAAGAAGCCGCAGGAGGTCGGGCGGGAGCTGGGCGTGGACTACTTGTTGACCGGCACGGTGCGGTGGGAGAAGGGGCAGGGCGGGGCCAACCGGGTGCGCGTGAGTCCCGAGCTGATCCAGGTAGCGACCGGCGCCACCAAGTGGCAGCAGCCGTTCGACGCCGCCCTCACCGACGTCTTCCAGGTCCAGGCAGACATCGCTGGCCGGGTGGCGCAGGCGCTCGATGTCGCCATGGGAAGCGGCGCGAAAGAACGGCTCGCCGAGCGGCCGACCCAGAACCTCGCGGCCTACGACGCATTCTTGAAGGGTGAAGCCGCCTACGCGCAGGGCAATAACCCGACGACGCTGCGCGAGGCGGTCGGATATTTCGAGCAGGCCGTGGCGCTCGACTCGACCTTCGCCACCGCATGGTCGGGACTTTCCCAGGCTCAGTCGTTTCTGTATTCGAACGCATTGTCGCCCGCCCGCGCCGATCAGTCACGCTCGGCGGCGGAACGGGCCATCGCGCTTACACCGAACCGGCCGGAGGGGTACATAGCGCTGGGGGACTATTACCGCCGGGTGCCCAGCGATCCCCAGCGCGCGATCGAGCAGTACACCAAGGGCTTGCGACTCGCCCCGACGAATGGAGACGTGCTCCGCGGACTCGGACTGGCGGAGCAGAGTCTCGGTCGCTGGGAGCAAGCGGTGGAGCATCTGCGCCGGGGGCAAAGTATCGACCCCCGATCCGGCGCGATCGCCAGCGTGCTCGGGCAGGCCCTCCTCTGGCTCCGGCGCTATCCGGAGGCGCTGCCGGCGTTCGATCGCGCCATCGGGCTGCGGCCGCGCGACCTGCAGTCGTTCGAGGGCAAGGCTATGGTGTACCTCGCCCAGGGTGACCTCGCGGGTGCCCGCAACGTGCTGGCCGGCGTGCCCAGGGATCTCGATCCCACCAGCTACGCGGCCTACGTCGCCACCTTCTGGGATCTCTTCTGGGTGCTGGAACCGGAGCAACAAGCCTTGCTGCTGCGGCTCACGCCCCGGCCCTTTGACGACGACGTAGGTAACTGGGGGCTCGCGCTGGCAGAGACCCATTACGTCCACGGCGATATGACCCGGGCCCGGGCGTACGCCGACTCGGCTCGTGCCGCCCTCGAGCAACAGCTCAAGCCGGCGCCCGAGGACGCGGGGCGCCACACGCTGCTCGGCGTGGCCCTGGCCTACATGGGGCGCAAGGCCGACGCGATCCGGGAGGGCGAGCAGGGCGTCGCCCTCCTGCCGGCCTCCAAGGACGCGTTCGCCGGCACTTACGATCAGCACCAGCTCGCGCGCATCTATATCCTGGTGGGTGAGCCGGAGAAGGCGCTCGACCAGCTCGAGCCACTGCTGAGGATGCCGTACTATCTCTCGCCCGGCTGGCTCAGGATCGATCCGACGTTCGCGTCGCTCAAGGGGAATCCGAGGTTTGAGA
>CAZFKN010000012.1:0-12064 GCA_964519805.1 uncultured Gemmatimonadaceae bacterium | reverse complement strand
GCCAGGGCCTCCACCGATTCGAACCGCTCCCGAAACTTCCGGTTCGCGCGGTCGAGCGCGGGGCCGGGCTGAACCCCGGCCTTGCGCGCCAGATTCACGACGGCAAAGAGGAGATCCCCGATCTCGTCCGTGAGCGCGTCGCACGAGCCGGTCGCACCCGTCGCCGACGCCAGCTCCTGCTCGACTTCACCCAGCTCCTCTCGCACCTTCTCGATGGGCCCGCGAGTATCCGGCCAGTCGAACCCGACCGACGCCGCCCGCTCCTGGAGGCGAAAGGCGCGAAGCAGGTCCGGCAGCGTGCTGGGAAGTCCGCCTAGGACGCCGCCATCGCGCTCGCGGCGCTTGAGGCGCTCCCATGGCTCCGGGGGGCCCAGGTCGAAGAGGTGCGGGTGCCGCCGCTTCATCTTCCGCTCCATCGTATCGGCCACGTCGTCCGGGCTGAATTCCCCACGGTCCTGCGCCAGCACGAGCTGCCAGGCGAGGTGCAGCAGGAAATCGCCCAGCTCGTCGCGAATGCGCTCGGCGTCGTCGTCGCTCAGCGCATGGTCCAGCTCCAGGACCTCCTCGACCAGGTAGGGACGGAGCGTCTCGCGGGTTTGCACCCGGTCCCAGGCGCACCGCGCCCGGAGGTCCCGAACCAGGGCGATCGCTCGCCCAAGCGCAGACTTGTCTTGCATTTAGACCTCGAGACGGGTTAGGATTTCCCGCCGTGACCACGACCGCAGACAGCGAAAAATCCCGGGCCTGGGTCGACGTCGACCTGGGGGCCCTGACCGCGAATGCGAAGACGGTGAGCGCGATCTCCGGCGGCCGTCTGCTGCCGATGGTCAAAGCTAACGGTTACGGGCTGGGAGCGGTCGCGGTGGCGCTCGCGCTCGAGGCGCTCGCGCCCTGGGGCTACGGCGTCGCCACGATCGAAGAAGGGGCGGAGCTACGCCGAGCCAATATCGCGCGGCCGATTCTCCTCTGCACGCCGCTCCTGCCGGAGTGGATCGACCGGTGTCTCGAGTTCGAGCTGCGGCCATCCGTCGGTGACCTCCCCGCGCTCGAAGCCTGGACCGCACGGACGACCCGCCCATTCCACATCGAGATCGACACCGGCATGGCCCGATCAGGATTCCGCTACGACGATGCGTCGCTGCGGGACGCCGTCGGCCAGCGGCTGGCGCGCGCCGAGGGGTGGGAGGGCGCCTTCACCCACTTTCACTCGCCCGAAAGCGACTGGGTCGCGACCGAGCTGCAGTGGGCCCGCTTCCAGGAGGTTCTCGCTGCGCTTCCCCGCCGCCCCGCGCTGGTGCACGCGGCCAATAGCGCCGCGGCGCTAAGCGGCACCCGCTACACCGCCGACCTCGTGCGACCGGGCGTGTTCCTCTACGGCGGCGGCACCGGCGGTCCGGCGCCGACTCCAGTCGCCGCCTTTCGAGCAAGGGTGATCGGGCTCCGGCGTCTGCGGGAGGGCGACACCGTGAGCTACGGCGCCAGCTGGCGGGCTGATGCCCCGACCCGGATCGCCACGATCGCGGCTGGTTACGCCGACGGCTTCATCCGCGCCGCCGGACGCGCGCGCGGGGTGGAGGTGTGCGGCAGAGTCGTGCCGGTGGTCGGACGCGTCGCGATGGACATGATCATGGTGGCGATCGACGACGACCACCGGGTGGAGCTGGGCGAGACGGCGACGCTGTGGGGTGGTGCCGTGTCGCTCGACCAGCAAGCCGAGTGGGCCGGCACGATCTCCTACGAGCTGCTCACCGCCCTGGCGCCTCGCCTCCCGCGCTGCTACCGCCCCTGATGCGCCGCGCGGCCATCATCGTTCTCGACGGTCTCGGCATCGGCCCGGCACCGGACGCCGGCCGCTACGGCGACGCGGGCAGCGATACGCTGGGGAATCTCGCGCGGGCCGTGGGAGGCCTCGAGCTGCCCAACCTCGAGCGCCTGGGACTCGGCTGCTGCGCCGAGCTGGCCGGCGTGCGACGGGTCGCGGAGCCGGGGGCGGCCTACGGCATCGCCGAGCCGACGAGCGCCGGCAAGGACAGCACCACCGGCCACTGGGAGCTGTGCGGCGTCGTCTTGGCCCAGCCGTTCCCCACGTATCCCCACGGTTTCCCCGCCGCCATCGTCGACGAGTTTGCCCACCGGACCGGCCGGGGAGTGCTCGGCAACAAGCCGGCGTCGGGGACTGCGATCCTCGACGAGCTGGGGGAGACCCATCGCCGCACCGGCGACTGGATCGTCTACACCTCCGCCGACAGCGTGTTCCAGGTAGCGGCGCACGAGGAAATCGCGCCGCCGGAGGAGCTGTACCGGGCATGCGCGATCGCGCGAGAGATGCTCCAGCCTCCCCACGGTGTCGCCCGGGTGATCGCACGTCCGTTCACGGGGCGGTCGGGGGCCTGGATCCGAACGGCGGGACGCAAGGACCTGAGCCTCCCGCCTCCGGGCGTCACGCTGCTCGACCGGCTGGAGGAGGCCCACATACCGAGAGTGGGCGTGGGGAAGGTGGACGATCTCTTCGCGGGCCGGAACATCACGAGCATCCACGCGCCGACCAACAGCGATGCCTATGCCCTGATCGAAGGGGCGCTCCTCTCGATGCGGCGCGGCCTCCTCCTGGCCAACGTCATCGAGTTCGATCAGACCTGGGGGCACCGCAACGACGTCCCGGGTTTCCAGCGAGGGCTCGGCGAGCTGGATCGTTCCTTGCCGAGACTGCTCGCCCCGATGCGGGACGAGGACCTCGTTATCTTTACGGCCGATCACGGCAACGATCCGACCACTGCGTCCACCGATCATTCGCGCGAGGTCGTGCCGCTCCTGGCTGTCGGCTCTCGGGTGCGGCCGGTCCCGCTGGGGCGTCGTCGCTCCTTCGCCGACGTGGGGCAGACGGTCGCCGACTTTCTCGGTGTGGCGCCGCTCGCGGCCGGCGTCTCGTTTCTTGATGAGGTCTGGTGTGACTGATTCGCTGACGGCGGCCGCCCGGGCCGCCCAGGCACGCGCGTACGCCCCGTACTCCGGCTACCCGGTCGGGGCGGCGCTCGAAGCCGACGACGGGAGCGTCTATACCGGCTGCAACGTCGAGAACGCGTCGTACGGTCTCGCGCTCTGCGCTGAGCGCGCGGCCGTTGCCGCGGCGGTGACGGCCGGCGTGCGACGGTTCCGGCGGGCCGTGGTCGTCTCCGATTCGGATCCACCGGCGGCGCCGTGCGGGGCCTGCCGCCAGGTGCTGGCCGAGTTCGGCGATTTCGAGGTGACCGCGGTCGGTCCCAAGCGGACCCTCCATTGGACGGTGGCCGAGCTGCTTCCGGCGGCGTTCTCCCGGGCGCAGCTCGCATGACGCGGCGCGCGATCCGCCTGCACCTGGCCACGCTCGCGCTCGCGGTCAGTGCGTCCGCGTGCTCGGAGCGCCTCACCCAGCCCGGCCAGTGTCCCGAGCTCTGTCCCGGCGGCACGCCCCAGAGCCAGGAAGAGATTCTTACGGCGCTGCCCAACCAGGACAGCACGTTCACCGGATACACCCAGCGGTCGAGCGGGTCGGTCATGCTCGTGTCGAGCGGGATTCCCACCCTGGCCGACACGAACTTCGGCGTCATCAAGTTCGCGGCCCGCTCCGACTCGATCCTGTTCCGCGACACGCTCCGTGCCTACACCATCGACTCGATCCGGCTCACGCTGCTCTCGGTGTCGCACGACACGGCCGCCCGCAACGTCTCGGTCCAGCTCTACCGGCTGCCGTCCAGTCTCGACACGACCACTCTCTCGTACGCGGGGGTGCAGCCGTTCTTCGTGCCCGCGAACCTCATCACCACGGCCGCGCTGCCCGAGACAGCCGTCGCGGATACCCTGCGTCTGACGTTGACCGGAAGCGCGCTCACCAATCTGGTGCTCCAGCCGGCGGACGCGGGCGTGCTGGCCATCGGCGTCGCCATCACCGGTAACATCCCGACGGGTGGGCGCATCGGGAACCGCTTCAGCATTCTGCGGCCTGATTTCATCACCTTCGTTACGCCCATCTCGACGCCGACCCAGGCCCAGGGCATCGACGTGGCGGCCACGTTCGCCGATTACGTGAGCCGGCAGACGCCGGTCGTGGATCCGACGGTCCTGACCATCGGGGGCGTGCCTTCGTCCCGAGCTCTGATCCGGTTCCCCTGGCCGGCGCGCCTCCGCGATTCGGTGACGATCGTCCGCGCGACGCTGGAGCTGACGCCGGTCCAGCCGGTCGCGGGTCTTCCGAACGATCCTGGTACCCTCAACGTCAGAGGCCTGGCCACCGACTTCGGCGCCAAATCGCCGGTCGAGCCGCTGTCGCTTGGCGTGCTGCCGCTCGTGGCGAATGTCACCGACACCGTCCGGGTCGAGATCGCGACGGTCCTCCAGTTCTGGCAGACTGGACTGCTCCGTCCACCGGCGATCTTCCTTTCGGTGTCGCCGGAAGTGGAAACCTTTACCCGCGCCGTCTTCGGCTCGACCCGTTCCGGCTCACCACCCCGGATCCGGTTGAACTATCTCCCTCGCTTCCCGTTCTCGAGGCCGTAAGTGCGCCGCACCCTGCTCCTCGCGCTTCTCGTCGCCGTGCCGACTGCGGCCGGCGCCCAGGCGTCGCAGTTCGGCGTGCGCGGGCTCGGGCTGCCCGGCCGCGAGCAGTCGGCCCGGGCCATGGGGACCGGCGGGGCCTTCTCGTTCTTCGACCCCTCGTCGAGCGTGTCGCCCGCGTCGCTCGCCTATCTCGGATCCCTCACGGCGTCCTTCACGGTGCTCAACGACTACCGGTCCTCCACCGACCCTGCGGGCACCGGTTCGATCCGCGATTTCCGGTTCCCCCAATTCGCGGTCGGCGGGCCGATCCCCCACAAGCCGCTTTGGGTCGGGCTCAGCTACTCCAACTACACCACTCGCGACTACAGGCTCATCTTTCCGGCGACCGTGGTCCTGCGCGGCATTCCGGTCGGCGTGAACGATACGATCCAGTCGCTCGGCGGGATCAACGACCTTCAGCTCGGGGTGGCCTTCCGACCGACCGGACGACTCGCGATCGGCGTCGGTGCCCACATCTTCACCGGCATCAACCGCCTGACTGTTCACCGGGTATTCAGCGATTCGACCTACCGGGCGGCGCGGCAAAGCTCCGAGCTTTCGTTCTCGGGGTTCGGGGTGTCGCTGGGCATCCTGGGGCAGGTCACGCGGACGCTCGCGATCGGGCTGCTCGCCCGGGCCGACGGGCACGTGAGCGTCCAGGAGGACTCGCTGCCGAACCCGCAGCGCGTCGATCTGCCCGTCACCCTCGGCGCGGCGATTCGGTGGCGCGCGGCACGGAAGCTGGAATTTGCCGGGCAGGTGTTGACCCACAACTGGTCGAGCGCCAACGACGACATCGTGGCCAACGGCGGCGTCGGTGCCGTGAACACGGTCGAGGCAGCGGGCGGCCTCGAGTTCACCCCGGACCCACGCCGCCCGCAACGAAAGCCCATCCGCCTCGGCTTCCGGTACGCCCAGCTGCCGTTCCCCCTGGCCGTGGGCGCGACGGCCAAGGAGTACGGGGTGACGGCCGGCAGCGGGTATTCGTTTGCGGCGGACCGCGCTGCGCTGGATCTTTCGGTGGAACGGATCTGGCGGACCCAGGATGCGGCGTTCAACGAGCATGCCTGGATCCTGACACTGGGAGTCACGGTCAAGCCCTAGGCGGCGACCTCCCGCCGCCCGTCCACCTATCTTCCGGATATGCCCAGGCAGCTCTACATCGAGACGTACGGTTGCCAGATGAACGTGGCGGATTCCGAGCTCATGTTCGGGATCCTTAGCCGCGCGGGCTATCTGCGAACCGACGATCCGGCAGCCGCCGACGTCCTTCTCATCAACACCTGCGCGGTTCGGGACAACGCGGAGCAGCGAGTGGTCGGCCGGGTCGGCGAGCTGCAGCGCTACCGTCGGCCCGGGGGCGTGCTGGGCGTGGTGGGTTGCATGGCCCAACGCCTCGGCCCGCGCCTGCTGGACGACCGGAACCACGTGGACCTCGTCGTCGGCCCTGACGCCTACCGGAATCTTCCCGATCTCCTGACCCTGGCCGCGGGTGGCAAGCGCGTCACCGATACCGAATTCCGCTCCTGGGAGCACTACGAAGACGTCCCGTCGAGTCGGGAGGCAGGGCCCACCGCTTTCGTCACCGTGCAACGAGGTTGCGATTACAAGTGCACCTTCTGCATCGTTCCGTACACGCGCGGGCCCGAGCGGAGCCGTAAGCTCGACGAGGTCGTACGGGAGGTCTCGACGCTGGTGGAGCAAGACGTCACCGAGGTCACGCTCCTCGGGCAGACGGTCAACAGTTATCACGACGGGGCTCACGATTTCGCCGACCTGCTCCGCGCCGTTGGTGGAGTAGACGGCGTTCGGCGCCTCCGCTTCACCAGCCCCTACCCAACCGACTTCACCGACCGCGTCATCGAGGCAATGGCCGACACGCCCGCCGTGTGCGAGCACGTCCATCTGCCGGTGCAGAGCGGGTCGAACGTAGTGCTCCGGCGCATGCTGCGGCGCTACACCCGCGAGCGCTACTTGGAGGTTCTCTCCGCCCTCCGCGCGGCAGTGCCGGGCCTCACCTTTACCACGGATGTCATCGTCGGCTTTCCCGGTGAGACCGAGGCCGATTTCTCGCTGACGCTGAGCTTGATCACCGAGGCCGATTTCGACGACGCCTACACCTTCCGCTACTCGGTTCGGGAGGCGACACCGGCCGCGCGGCTCAAGGACCACGTGGCCGAGGATGTCGCCGCCGAGCGGCTCGCCCGTCTGGTCGAGGCGGTCCGGGCCAACGCCCGGCGGAAGAACCTGGCGCGCGTGGGGGAGACCCATGAGGCGCTGGTGGAACGGCCGGCCAAGCGCGGGAGCTTGATGCTGGCGCGCACTCGAGGCAACCTCCTGGTGCTGCTCGATCTCCCGGAGTCATCCGTGGGCGAGTATCACCAGGTTCAGCTCACCGGTACTACGGGGTCCACCTTCACCGGCCGCGTTTTGGCGCGGGAGCTCGCCGTCCTATGATCCGGAACCTCGCGGAAGACCACGTACTTCAGACCTATGACAGCCTCCGGCGCCACTTCCCGGATTTTTGCGGTTGCAGCGTCTGCCGGGAGGACGTGCTCGTGTTCACGCTCAATCGCACGCCCCCCCGGTACGTCGCCACGTTGGAGGGCTCGGTGGTCACCGAGGTGAACCTCGAGAAGGAGGAGAGCCGGGCACCCATGGACGTGGCCATGATGGAGGGATTTCGAAAGGTGTCGCTCGCGCCAAGGTGTGAAGCGCGCGGCGCCCATCGACGGGCGTGAGCGGGAAACCACCTATCCTGCTTCTTGCCGCATTCGGGGCCGGTCTCGCGACCGGCCTCTCGCATTTTCAGGCCCCCCTCGACATCGCCCTGGTGTTGAGCATTAGCGCGCTCGCGGGTCTGGCCGGCCTCCTGCTCGCGGGTCCGGGACTCGCGACGCTCTACACCGCAAGCGCGCTCGTGGGGGCGTTGCACGGCACCATCGCCCGCGCCCGCGACGGGACCGCGTGCGCCGCTCGCCTGCCGGAGGGTCGGTTCCGGGTGACGCTGCGGCTACGCGAGCCGGTGGCTCGCGAAGGCGGCCCGGTACAAGTGGCGCCGGTTCGGAACCGTTGCACCGGTGAGATCTCCGCGCGCTGGCCGGCCGGCCGAGCAGTGGAGGCCGGCGCGGAGGCCGACGTCGACGCGCGCTGGCTGCCGCGCCCAATGTGGACCGGGAGGGCGGCAGGCACACTCGTGGTAACCGCAATCCACCGCGTGCAAGCCGATCCGGGACCGGGCGAGCGGCTCCGGACCGTTGTCGCGAGCGGCATCGAGCGTCTCTACGGCGCGCGTGCGCCGGTGGTCGAAGCCCTGATCGTCGGTCGGCGGGCCGACCTCGACCCGCGTCTGCGGGACGCCTTTGCCTATTCGGGCCTGGTCCACCTCCTGTCGATCTCCGGGTTTCACGTGGGACTGATCGTCGCGTGGGTACTGCTGGTCGGCCGGCTCCTCCGTCTTTCGCCCGTGCGGGCGCTGATCCTCGCCGCTCTCATTGCCGCGGGCTACGTGGCGCTCCTGGGCTGGCCGCCGCCGGCCACCCGGGCGGCTGCCCTCGCTGGAGCATTGGCCTGGTGCCGCGCCCGCCAGCGGAACGTGCAGGCCGACCCGCTACTCGCGTGCACCTGCCTGGTCGTGCTGCTCGTGGATCCGTGGGCGATTGCCGATCTCGGCGCATGGCTGTCCGCGGCGGCGCTCTGGGGTGCCACCACCTGCACCCGGTGGACCGACCGCGCGCTCGGCCCCTCGCTCTGGTGGCGGTGTCTCGGCTCGTCGGTGGGCGCCACGCTGGCAACGGCGCCGCTGACGGCCGCCGCGCTCGGAACCGTTGCGCTCGTGGGCATCGGACTCAACTTCGCGGCAATCCCCATCGCCGCCCTGGCCGTGCCCGGGGTGTTCGCGAGCCTGCTCGCGCTCCCGGTGTGGGCCGGCCTGGCCAAGGCCCTCGCCGCCGGGGCGGGACTGGGGCTGCATGCGTTGGAGCTGCTCGCCGTCGCTGGGGCCGCGCTGCCGGGCGGCCACGTCGTAACCGAGGCGACGCCGATGGCCGCGGCCCCCTGGGTCGCGGCGCTGGGTGTCCTGCTTTGGGGCATGCGCGGAGGGACCACGCTGGTCGAGGGAGCGCGGCGGTGGGCCTGGGCGGGTGTGCTTGCGCTGTGGCTGCCGTTCGCGGCAGGACTCGGCCGGGCGACTGACGGCCCCGCCGACCTCGCGTTAGATTTTCTCGATGTGGGGCAGGGGGACGGTGCCGTGCTCCGCACACCTCACGGCCGCTTCGTCGTCATCGACGCCGGGCCGAAGACGGACCGGGGGGACGCAGGCCAGCGCGTGGTCGTCCCCTTCCTCGCACGGCGCGGCGCGCCGGCGGTCTCGGCGCTGATCGTGTCCCACGCTCATGCCGACCACGTCGGCGGCGCGACCGCCGTGCTCGATCGGTTTCGTACCGGCCTGGTCGTCGAGCCGGGACTCCCGTTCGCGGACCCCGCCTATTATCGCTTTCTCGATGAAGTGGCCGCCGACGGCGTACCGTGGCATCCGGGGCGCCCGGGTGAGCGGTTCGTGCTGGACGGCGTGTCCTTCACGCTGCTGCATCCGGAGCCGACCTGGCCGGGCCTGGGTGAGGATCTGAACGAAGACTCGCTCGTGCTGCTCGTCGAGTACGGCGCTTTCCGGGGTCTCTTCCCGGGCGATGCCGGGTTCCCGGCCGAGGCGTGGCTCCGCGGGCACATTGGCCGGGTGGCGCTCCTCAAGGTGGGGCACCACGGCAGCCGGGGGTCGACCGGCGACGATTGGCTCGACGAGCTGGCGCCGAAGGTGGCGATCATCTCGGTGGGTCGCAACAAGTACGGCCACCCGGCGCCGGAGACGATGGCCCGCCTCCACGCGCACGGTACCGACCTGCGGCGCACCGATCGCGATGGTGAGGTCCACGTGACGACCGATGGATCCACGATGACGGTACGCAGCGAGGGGAAGGCCATGACGTACCAACTGCGTGAACCCTGAACCGTGACCCATGAACAGGCGCCTCCGGGCATTCCAGGAGGCCTCTGTTCACGGTTTACCGTTTACTGTTCACGGTTTCCTGCGGGGGCTCCGTGCTGCACAACTCATCCGTCACGACCATCGAGACGTTCATTCTGGAGCAGGAGAGCAAGTACCCCGAGGCCACGGGTGAGCTCTCCAATTTGCTCTACGACGTCGCGCTCGCCACGAAGATCATCGCCGCCGCCATTCGACGGGCCGGCCTGGTGAACATCCTGGGGAGCGTGGGCGCACGGAACGTTCAGGGCGAAGAACAGCAGAAGCTCGACGTCTTCGCCAACGAGACGATCAAGAATTGTCTCAAGCACACCGGTCGGGTGTGCGTCATGGGCTCGGAAGAAGACGCAGACATCATCCCGATCCCCCCTGAATACCCCGCCGGCAAGTACGCAGTCCTGTTCGATCCGCTGGACGGCTCCTCCAACATCGATGTCAACGCCGCCGTCGGCACGATCTTCAGCATCTACCGCCGAGTGAGCCTCGAGGGCCGGGGGACCGCGCGCGACGTCCTCCAACCGGGCTGCCGCCAGGTCGCCGCCGGATACGTCATGTACGGTTCCAGCACCATGCTGGTCTACACCACGGGGCAGGGCGCGCACGGCTTCACGCTCGACCCCACGATCGGCGAGTTTCTGCTGTCCCACGAGCGCATTATCACACCGCGCATCGGCCCCTACTACAGCGTCAACGAGTCCAACTTCGGTCGCTGGGACAAAGGGATCCAAACCGCCGTCCGTGCGCTCAAGGGCGACATGCCCGACGTGGTGAAGCCCAGAAACTCACGCTACGCCGGCTCGCTCGTCGCCGACTTTCACCGGAACCTCATCGCGGGGGGCATCTTCCTCTATCCGGGCGATACGAAGAATCCGCGCGGCAAGCTGCGGCTGCTCTACGAGGCCAGCCCGATGGCCTTCATCGCCGAGCAGGCGGAAGGCTCCGCCACCGACGGCCTCAATCGCATCCTCGACATCGTGCCGGACTCCTTGCACCAGCGCACCCCGTTGATCATCGGCTCGCGCGAGGACGTCGGCTTCGTGGCCGACACCATCCGCCGCGCCGCGGGCCGCCCCTCCGCGCCGGTCTCCACGCCCGCCTTGTGACGAAGGTCTATGGCCCCGGTGACTGGACCGGGGACCCGGACCGCGATCTGGGAAAGCCGGGGGCGTTCCCGTTCACGCGGGGCGTCTACCCCGACATGTACACGGGTCGGCTCTGGACCATGCGCCAGTACGCCGGCTTCGGCACCGCCGAGGAGACGAACGCGCGATTCCAGACGCTGCTGGCGGCCGGCCAGACCGGTCTCTCCGTCGCGTTCGACCTGCCCACCCAGATGGGCTACGACTCCGACAACCCCTACGCCCGGGGAGAAGTCGGTCGAGTCGGCGTCGCGATCGACACCGTGGACGATCTCGCCGCCCTCTTCCGCGGCATTTCGCTCGATCGCGTCTCGACCTCGATGACCATCAACGCCACGGCGGCGATTCTGCTCGCCATGTACGTGGTCGTCGGCGAGGAGCAGGGCGTGCCTCGCACCGGGCTGACCGGCACCGTGCAGAACGACGTGCTCAAGGAGTACGTCGCGCGCGGCACGTACATCTACCCTCCCGGCCCGTCGCTCCGGCTCGCCGCCGACATCTTCGGATTCGTGGCGCGAGAGGGCATGAGCTTCAACCCGATCTCGATCAGCGGTTACCACATGCGGGAGGCCGGCGCGACCGCCGTGCAGGAAGTCGGTTTTACGCTCGCCAATGCCCTGGAGTACGTGTCGGTGGCGGTCGCGGCGGGGCTCGACGT
The DNA here is from genome assembly GCA_964519805.1 of uncultured Gemmatimonadaceae bacterium. Classification (GTDB taxonomy): domain Bacteria; phylum Gemmatimonadota; class Gemmatimonadetes; order Gemmatimonadales; family GWC2-71-9; genus DASQPE01. The sequence continues at coordinate 654 of CAZFKN010000012.1, read as the reverse complement.
GAACGCCTTCGGGCCTCGCCTCTCGTTCTTCTTCGCCAGTCACAACGATCTGTTCGAGGAAGCCGCGAAGTTCCGGGCCGCGCGCAGACTCTGGGCTCGCCTGGTGCGGGAGCGGTTCGGGGCCGACGACGCCACCGCGCGGCTCCGGTTCCACACCCAGACCGGGGGCGTCACGCTTCAGGCGCAGCAGCCGATGAACAACATCGTGCGCGTCGCCTATCAGGCGCTGGCGGCCGTGCTGGGCGGGACCCAGTCGCTCCACACCAACGGATTCGACGAGGCGCTCGCACTCCCCACCGAAGAGTCGGCCACGCTCGCGCTCCGAACCCAGCAGGTCCTGGGATACGAGACCGGCCTCGGAGGCATGATCGATCCGCTCGCGGGGAGTTGGTATGTCGAGGCGCTGACCGACCGGATCGAGCGGGAGGCCCGAGCCCTGGTTGAAGAAGTTGACCGTCTGGGCGGCGCGGCGCAGGCCATCGAGAAGGGGTTCTATCAGGAGGCCATCGCGCGGAGCGCCTACACCCACCAGCAGGCGCAGGAGTCAGGGGCGCTCACGGTGGTCGGCGTCAACCGGTTCACCGACGATTCCGCGCCGCCCGCGATCCAGATCCCCAACTTTCCCGAGCTGGAGGCACGGCAGCGGGAGCGGCT
>CAZFKN010000011.1:20013-44692 GCA_964519805.1 uncultured Gemmatimonadaceae bacterium | reverse complement strand
GCGGTCGCGCCCGACGCCCGGTGACGTTACCCCCGAGAACAGGCCGCGGTAGAATCGGAGGGTCCGAACCGGGGCAACACCATAGTGAACGCTTTTCTGTTCTCTCCGTCAGCCTATCTATGATAGGAGCTCGATGTGAAGCACGGCCTTAAGGCAGCCCTTCCCGGTGGCCACAGACTGGGGGTTAGCTGAAGAATCGAAATGATACTTCTCATAGCGAACGTAATCGCGGCCATTCTTGGAGTTGGCGCGCTGGTTTCGGTCAGTAGAGCTGTTGCCCGCGCGGAGGGCAAGGACCTCTCTTCGCGAGATCGCGAGTTGCGCGTGGCCCAGACTAGGTTTTTGACCTGTTTTTGCGTCACGCTGGCTGTGATCGTCGCGATCTTCGTTGCTCTGGTTCTAGGCGCCCCCGAGGCCGTCTTGAACGGGATGTACGCCCTGTTCGTTGGGATGACGATTGCCACGGGCGTCCTCTGGGGTGTCGCTGATGACAAGAACAATCAGAAGAAATGAACAAGGGCCCGTCGGTCCGGCATCCCAAGCCGCAACCTCGGTGCGCGCCGCGCACGTGCCAGCGACCCAATGACCGCGCCCACCGGATACGCCACGGCGCCGATGGGCCGGATGGGCGAGCCGCCCAGCGGACCGCTTGACTATGTGATCGTGGCAATCGCGGTGATCGTCGTCGTGATCACGACGGTACGAGCCGTGTGGTGACTCATCCGCCCGGGCGAGGACGCGCCGGATCACATCAAACGCCTGGTCCTCGAGGACGACGCACCCCCGCCCTAGCGACGGGCGAACCGACCGCCGCCGCATGCGGCGGCGCCACTCATCTGCGTCAGCGCGGCCACCACCACGCGAGGGTCGGTTCCGGGATCGTCGATCAAGGCCGTTGACCGCGATCCCATACCCTGCTCCTTTCGCCTTTCACGGTCAGCGCGCGGTCTCGTCGCTAGCTTAGCGCTCGCAAGAACTGAATTGCGCCGGCGAGGCTCAGTGCGACGGCCATCCACAGAACGATGATCTTGGCCCAGACTGCGATGCCGTACCAGCGGCGGTTGTTGAGACGTAATTCTTTGACTGGCAGCACCCCAAGAAGCACCGGGAAAACAGCGGATATCCACAACCGCATGGCCGACCGAACAAGTTCCGAGTCAGCGGGAAGTTGGTCATACTTCAATGACGCCGCTCCCACAATGGCAAAACTCAAGAAAAGCAGCAGGTTGGTAGACTTGTCGCCGAGTTCCCTGATGCGGGCCTCAAGCTCATCGAGCTCACGCTTCGCGGAATCGTTCGTCATCATCGGGCCCCCTAGGCGCTAAGCACCGGCCCGCGGTACCAATCGGCACAGCGCTGCTCCCAAGATCCCGTTGCCGTCGCATGCATGCAGCCCTCTACCTTCCTCGCGAACCCTGGCATGCCCGCCGGGTTAGGCCGTCCGCGCCCCGCTAGCCCCAATCGACGAACCGCGCGCGGACCTAGCGTAGCACGAGCTTGCCCCCGCCGGTGGTTACAATGACGAGATTCATCACGACCAGCATCAGGTCGTAGTGCCAGCCGTAAGTGCCCTCGCCCCAAAAGCCAGTCCGCCACACGAAGATCTTCTTCTGGATCGCCCCAAGCATGAGGAGGATCAGACCCAGGGCAGCGGGCTGCGCCAGGACCCCGAGTGCCACCCCCGCGCTGCCGGCCACCTCGACGACGCCGAGAAAGACCGTGAACCCCCGGGTCGCGCCGATGCTCTTGGCCCGCTCCGTCGGGTTCTTTAGATGGTTGACTCCGCTCGCGAAAAACACAGAGGCGACCATGAGCCGGAGGAGTAGCAGCGCTACGTCGCTGAGCCCGAGCAACGCGGGAAACGTGGTGTGCATAAGTCTCCTCGTCGTGGACGTAAATCGCTGGCTCACGTAAGGCGCGCGATCCAGCGCGCGACGCCGGCACAGATCATCGAGAAGGCGGAGCGAAGCACGGGTTCGCAACGCTCGCGGGTAGACTGCTCGCCGAGACCGAGCAGCCATGTGGCGTCGCATGGAAAGTTGGGGGGAAGAAACGCCTTCAGCTAGCCGCGAGTACCGATCACCACCGGGCGACGACCGAATCCAATGGTTGCCCGCCGGGTGTGCCGGTGAACGGCACAAGGAAGTATTCGCTGGTGAGCGTTCGCTTCTTGCCGTCAAGCGTGAGCCGCAGAAAGCCAGGGTCCTGATCGTTGTACATCATCAACTTCAGGTCCGGGTGGCTGGTCTGAAACCCCGGCTTGAGGGGCTTGCCCCTTGGGTCCGTCTCGATCTTGTGGATGAGACCGACCCTGTTGGCATAGCCGCCCCCACCGGCGACGATATACGGCACCTTCGAATTCCCCAACGTGCGCTCGAACCGTTGAAAGGAGTGAACGTGCCCCGAGAGGACGGCGGTGGGAATGCGGCCGGTCGTCTGGATCGTCCGGTCCAACGCGATCTCGATGTCGGGATAACCGCCGTGCGTGGTGTCGAGCGAGTACGGCGGGTGGTGGACCGCGATGATGAGCGCCTTGTTCTTGTCGGCCGCCTCCACTTGGCCCTGAAGCCACTGCTGTTGTTCGCTGGTCCCTCTCGCATCGAGCGTGCCGTCAACGTTCGAATAGAGCCCGATGATCGACGCAAACGGGGTCTGCAACGTCCAGTACACGTACGGCTGCGTCATGGTCGCCCGGTACGGGCTATCGTGATGGCTCATGGTATCGCAGAAATTCCGCATGAAGCCAAATAGGGACGGCTCGGTATCGACCGGATCTCCCGGCCGGGTATGGGTGTCCCCGTCATGGTTGCCGGCGATGGCGAATATGGTCGCGTGATACTGTTGATACGGCTCGTAGAATTGGCTCGTGTATAGCGAGCTCTCCCCATTGAAGTACACGACGTCACCCAGGTTGTAACAGAAGGCGGGTGGCGGTTGCTTGGCGGAGGGTGCGCCCCCGATTTGTGCGTCCATGACGTCCGCGATTGCCTTCTCGACGTCGTCACCGTGGATGCCCCCGGTATCCCCCACGGAGTGAAAGGCGAGGGCCCCGGCGTCCTGCGCCGCTTTTGCCTCGTCCGGCAGAATTACATCCAGCGCCAGACTGAGATTGGTAAAGTTCGTCACCGGCGGGGGGACAAACCGCGGGTATTGCTTTGGCACCGCGACCGGATCACCGAACGGACGCTTGACCTTGCCAATCGGTTTGTGGGGTCGGGCGGTAACGGGCGCGGCATGTGGCGGGATCGGCGTCGTTCGCAGTAGATGCGCGTAACGGGCGGGGGACACGGTGCGCTCCTCCTTCAGGGGGCGTCAACAGTGGGCTGTGTTGTAGACGGACCGAGTACCGGAACTTCCCGTACCGATCCCGCGCTCCGGCATTGACACTCCCGCCTGTCCGCCTGAATATCCCTCCGTAACCCGCGCCCCAGCGACACGCGGCGTTGACGCCCGTCGGGATTCCCCCAGGCACAAGGTACCTGCCATGGCACATGCGGAGCTTCCGCTGATCCAACGCCGTTTCGGCGTGACCGGGCGGCCCGACGCCTGGTGGGTGCAACCCGCGGTGGTCCTCCTGGTCCTCTCGGCGTTCATTGTCTACGCGACCTGGGCGGCGTTCCAGGGGCGGAACTATACGTTCGGCCCCTACCTCTCCCCGTTCTACTCACCCGAGTTGTTCGGGGATTCGCCCCACGCCTGGTTCGGGGCGAAGCCGGGTTGGTGGCCAAGCTGGCTGGTGTTCTCACCGGCGCTGCTGATCCTCCCGTTCCCGGGAATCTTCCGGGTCACCTGCTACTACTACCGTGGCGCCTACTACAGGGCGTTCTGGGCCGACCCGCCGGCCTGTGCCGTAGGTGAGCCGCGCAAGCGCTACTGGGGTGAGTCGGCGTTTCCGCTGATCGTGCAGAACGTCCACCGCTACTTTCTGTACGTCGCCTTCCTCTTCCTCGTCGTGCTCGCGCACGACGTCTACAAGGCCCTGTGGTTCACCGACCCGGCGACCGGCCGCACCTCCCTCGGCGTCGGGGTGGGAACGCTCGTGCTCGCGCTCAACGTGACGCTGCTCGCCGGTTACACGCTGGGGTGCCACTCCCTGCGCCACGTCGTGGGCGGGTATCTGGACCGGCTCTCGCGGACCCCGGTGCGAAAACGAGCGTACGATTGCGCGAGCTGTCTCAACCGCGTGCACATGCGATGGGCGTGGAGCAGCCTGTTCTCCGTGGCGTTCGCCGATCTCTACGTCCGCCTCTGCGCAATGGGTATCTGGACCGACTGGCGGATCTTCTGACGCGGGTCCCCGCATGACGACCGACTACGAGGCCATCGACCACGACGTGCTGGTGATCGGCGCGGGCGGGGCAGGGCTCCGCGCGGCGATCGCCGCGTCGGCGGCCGGCGCCTCGGTCGGACTGGTGTGCAAGTCCCTCCTCGGCAAGGCGCACACGGTGATGGCGGAAGGGGGGGTCGCGGCGGCACTGGGCAACGTGGACGACCGCGACAACTGGCACGTGCACTTCGCCGACACGATGCGGGGCGGGCAGTACGTCAACAACTGGCGCATGGCGGAGCTGCACGCGCGGGAAGCGCCCGACCGGGTGCGGGAGCTGGAAGCGTGGGGCGCGCTCTTCGACCGCACGGCGGACGGCCGCATTCTCCAGCGCAACTTCGGTGGGCACAAGTATCCGCGTCTGGCGCACGTCGGCGATCGGACGGGACTGGAGATGATTCGCACGCTCCAGGACCACAGCATCCATCAGGGCATCGATGTGCACATGGAGTGCACCGTGCTGCGGCTGCTCACCGACGGCGGCCGCATCGCGGGCGCCTTCGGCTACGACCGCGAGCGGGGCCGCTTCCGGGTGTTCCGGTGCAAGGCGATCGTCATGGCGACGGGCGGAATCGGTCGAGCCTACTCGATCACCAGCAACAGCTGGGAGTACACGGGCGACGGCCACGCCCTCGCGTACCAGGCCGGCGCCGCGCTGCAGGACATGGAGTTCGTCCAGTTCCATCCGACCGGGATGATCTGGCCGCCCAGCGTGCGCGGCATCCTCGTGACCGAGGGCGTACGGGGCGAAGGGGGCGTGCTCCTCAACAAGGACGGGCGCCGCTTCATGTTCGACGACATCCCGGAGAACTACCGAAGCCAGACTGCCGACAATGAAGAGGAGGGGTGGCGCTACACCCAGGGCGACAAGAGCGCCCGCCGGCCGCCCGAGCTGTTGACCCGCGACCATGTCGCCCGCTGCATCGTGCGCGAGGTCCGCGAGGGCCGGGGCAGCCCGCACGGCGGCGTCATGCTCGATATCTCCTGGATCAAGCAGAAGATGCCCGATGCCCGGAAGCACATCATGCGGAAGCTGCCGAGCATGTACCACCAGTTCAAGCAGCTGGCCGACATCGACATCACCACCACCCCGATGGAGGTCGGCCCCACGACCCACTACGTCATGGGGGGCGTGCGGGTAGACGGCGACACCCAGATGTCCACTCTCCCGGGGCTGTTCGCGGCCGGTGAATGCGCGGCCGGCCTGCACGGTGCCAACCGGCTGGGCGGGAATTCGCTGTCCGACCTGCTCGTGTTCGGCAAGCGAGCAGGAGACTACGCCGCTCAGTTTGCACGGGACAACGGCTCGGCGGCGATCGACGGCGCGCAGGTCGACGAGGCCGGCCGATCGGCGCTAGCGCCGTTCGAGCGGGCCGCCGCCAACGGAGACGGACCCTACCAGGTGATGCAGGAGCTCCAGACGATGATGCAGGAGCTGGTGGGCATCGTGCGGCGGGGGCCGGAAATGGAGCGGGCCCTGGAGGGGATCGGGCGGTTGCGGGAGCGCGCGCGGCGGGTCGGGGTCACCGGAAACCGGGAGTACAACCCCGGCTGGCACACCGCGCTCGACCTGAGCAACCTGCTCACGATCTCGGAGGCCGTTGCGCGCGCCGCCCTCGAGCGGAAGGAGAGCCGGGGCGGACACTTCCGCGATGACTACCCGGACAAGGATCCGGCATACGGGAAGTTCAACATCGTCATCCGGAAAGCGCAGGACGGCACCATGCGGCTCACGCGGGAGCCGATCCCGGAGCTGCCCGCCGAGCTCAAGCGGGTCCTCGAGGAGCAGACGTAATGGCCGAGTCCACCGGGGTCGCGACGTTCCGGGTCTGGCGCGGCGACGCGCAAGGCGGCAGGCTCGTCGATTACACGACGAAGGTGTCGCCCGGCATGGTCGTGCTGGACGCGATCCACCAGATCCAGGCAGAGCGGGCGAACGATCTCGCGGTGCGCTGGAACTGCAAGGCCGGCCGGTGCGGCTCCTGCTCCGCCGAAGTCAACGGGAGCCCCAAGCTCATGTGCATGACACGGCTCAACGACCTTCCCCTCGACAAGCCGGTCACCGTGGAGCCCATGCGCGCGTTCCCGCCGATCAAGGATCTCGTGACCGACGTCTCGTGGAACTTCCGGGTGAAGCGGCAGATCAAGCCGTTCAAGCCGCGCGCGCCGGATGCTCCCGACGGCACCTGGCGGATGGCGCAGGCGGACGTGGACCGCGTCCAGGAGTTCCGGAAATGCATCGAGTGCTTTCTCTGCCAGGACGTGTGCCACGTGCTGCGGGACCATCACCTGCATGACGAATTCGTCGGGCCCCGGTTCCTGGTGCACGTGGCCGCGCTGGAGATGCACCCCCTCGACGCGGAAGATCGGGTGGCGGAGCTGAAGCAGGCTTACGGGATCGGCTACTGCAACATCACCAAGTGCTGTACCAGGACGTGTCCGGAGGAGATCGCGATTACGGACAACGCCATCATTCCGCTGAAGGAGCGCGTCGTGGACGAATTTTACGACCCGCTGGGTAGATTGCTGAAGGTCTTCAGCAGACGAGGGGGGTCCTGATCCGTCATGTTCGAGCTCAAGCCCATCGCCAAGGAGAGCATCGCGCCGGCGCTGCAGAAGGCGGAACGATACCGGATCATCAACGACCCGTCGTCGGCGGAAAGCATCTGCCTCGACGTCCTGCAAGTGGACCCTGGAAACCAGGAAGCCCTGGTGACGCTGCTGCTCGCGATCACCGACCAATTCCCCGAGGGGCCGACCGAGGGGGTCCATCGAGCCCAGGAGCTGCTGCCACGTCTGCAGGACGGATACAAGCGGGCGTACTACGCCGGAATCATCTGTGAGCGGTGCGCCAAGGCCCAGCTTCGCCGCGGAGCGCCCGGGTCGGGAGAGCTGGCCTACGATTGGTTTCGCCAGGCCATGGGCTGGTACGAGCAGGCGGAGGCGCAACGGCCCGTGGGCAACGACGAGGCGATCCTGCGCTGGAACACGTGCGCGCGCATTCTCGCCCGGAGCGGCCTGCCGGAGCCTCGGACCGAGGAGCCGGTCGAGCCGCTGGTGCAGTCGGAGTAACCCGCTCCAACGCCTGACCCCCTTATCCCCATATTACAGGGAGAGTTGTCGTATCCCGAACCGCGCGGGCCGCCGGAGCCGCGCGGCGCGGGCTGCTCGCCGGTCGTACCGGTGAGTCAAACGGTTGTCACCTTTGGTCTTCGATGCGCGCTTCTTGTCGATCGGACGGGTTCATCGCGGCGCTCCTTGTCCTGGCCGCTGCCTGCAGTCCCAAACCAGGGAAGTCCGGGGGCGCGCCGGTGCCGGTCACCGTGGCCACCGCCGCGCGGGCGACCGTACCCTATGATGTCGCGGCCAACGGCACCGTCACACCGCTTCAGACCGCGACCGTCGCGCCCCAGGTCGACGGGATCGTGACCGACGTCACCTTCCGCGAAGGCCAGGAAGTGGCCCCGGGGCAGGTGCTCTTCCGCATCGAGCAGCGACCCTATCTCGCCGCTTATCGGCAGGCCCTGGCGACACTCGCGCGCGACAGCGCCACCGCCGCGAACGCCCGCCGCGAAGTCGTCCGGTACGATTCGCTGGAGAAGAAAGAGTACGTGACGGCCGAACAGGCCGATCAGCTGCGCGCCACCGCAGCGGCTGCGGAGGCGACGGTCAAGGCCGACGAGAACGCGGTGGACGCCGCCCGGTTCAGCCTCGACAAGACCGCCATCCGCGCCCCCATCGGGGGGCGTACCGGGAGCCTCCTGGTCCGGCCCGGGAACCTCGTGCACGCGGCGAGCGGTACGCCGCTGGTGGTGATCAATCAGATCCGGCCGATCCTGGTCCGGTTTGCCGTGCCTGGGAGTGAGCTGCCCCTCATCCAGAAGTACGGGGCCGAGAAGGCGCTGCCGGTCGCGGCCGTTCCCGGACGCTCCCCGATCGAGCCGGCGGCCGACACGACGCTCGGCACGCCAGCCGGACCCCGACCCACGATGCCCTCCGACCCGCCGCCCGCGCAGCCGCTCGCCGGCGTGGCCATGGCGCAGGGCAACTTGAGCTTCATCGACAACGCGGTGGACACCACCACCGGCACGGTGATGCTGAAGGCGAGCTTCCCCAATAAGGAAGGGACGCTGTGGCCGGGGCAGTTCGCCGCCGTTACGCTGCGGCTGTTCGAGGAAGACCACGCGCTGGTCATTCCGGCGCAGGCGGTGCTCAATGGCCAGCAGGGCACCTACGTGTATCTCGTGGATTCGACCGGGGCGGCGCGGCAGCGGCGCGTGGCCGTGGAGCGGACGGCCGACACGCTGGCGGTCATCTCCAGCGGCCTCAACGGCGGCGAGCAGGTCGTCACCACCGGCCAGTCGCGGCTCACGCCCGGCGCGCGGGTGGCGACCGCCAAGCGCATTCCGGACAGTACAACGACCGCGGCGACGCCGGGGGCGAGGACGGGGAAGACGAGGTCGCGGTGAGCCTCACCGGGCTGTTCATCCGCCGGCCGGTCATGACGACCCTGCTCATGATCGGCATTCTGGTCTTTGGGATCGTCGCGTACCGGCGCCTGCCGGTGAGCGATCTCCCGGCGGTGGACTACCCGACGATCACGGTGAGCGCGAGCCTGCCGGGCGCGAGCCCCGAGACCATGGCCGCGACCGTCGCCACGCCGCTGGAGAAATCGTTCTCCGCGATCGCGGGCATCGACAACATCACCTCGCTCAGCAGCCTGGGCAGCACGCAGGTCACGCTGCAGTTCTCGCTGGACCGGGACATCGACGCCGCGGCTCAGGACGTCAACGCGGCGATTTCGCAGACCCTCGTCAGCCTCCCGTCGAACATCATCCCGCCGTCCTACCGGAAGCAGAACCCCGCGGCCGCGCCCATTCTGTTCATGGCGCTGACCTCGCGGTCGCTGCCGCTGGCGGCGCTCGACGAGTATGGCGAGACCACGATCGCGCAGCGGCTCTCGATGGTCGAGGGTGTGGCGCAAGTGGCGGTCTACGGCGCGCAGAAGTACGCCGTCCGGATCCAGCTCGATCCCGCCCAGCTCGCGTCGCGCGGGCTCGACCTGACCCAGGTGGCGCAGGCGGTGCGCTCGCAGAACGTGACGCTGCCGACCGGCGTGCTCTACGGGCGCGCCCAGACGCTCACCGTGCAGGCGACTGGGCAGCTGGCCAACGCGGCCGCGTTCCGCCGGCTCGTCGTCGCCTATCGGAACGGCTCGGCCGTCCGTCTGGGCGATCTGGGGACGGTGCTCGACGACGTGCAGGACAACAAGGCGGCGAGCTGGTACAACGGCGAGCGCGCCATTCTCCTGGCCGTGCAGCGCCAGCCGGGCACCAACACCGTCGCGGTGGCGACCGCCGTGAAGGCGGCGCTGGCCGAGATCGAGCGCGAGCTGCCGCCGACCGTGCACGTGAACATCCGCTACGACCGGTCGGTGTCGATTCAGGGCGCGGTGAGCGACGTGCGCTTCTCGCTGGTACTGGCGCTCGCGCTTGTGGTCCTCGTGATCTTCCTGTTTCTCCGGAACGTGGTGGCGACACTGATCCCGAGCCTCACGCTGCCGATGGCGATCGTGGGCACGTTCTCGGTGATGGCGCTGCTCAACTTCAGCCTGGACAACCTGTCGCTCATGGCGCTCACGCTCGCCGTGGGCTTCGTGGTGGACGACGCGATCGTGATGCTGGAGAACATCGTCCGCCACCTGGAGATGGGAAAGCCGCCCATGCGGGCGGCCCTCGACGGCGCGGCGGAGGTGGGCTTCACCATCGTATCGATGACGCTGTCGCTCGCGGCGGTCTTCATCCCGCTGCTCTTCATGGGCGGCATCGTCGGCCGGCTGTTCCGGGAGTTCGCGATCACGATCACGGCGTCCATCCTGGTGTCCGGCGTGGTCTCGCTCACGCTCACGCCCATGCTCTGCAGCCGGTTCCTCAAGCCGCCCGGGCAGGCGCGGCACGGCCGCTGGTACCGCGCCACGGAGGAATGGTTCCAGCGCCTGCTCGCGGGCTATGAGCGGGGCCTCGACTGGGTGATGCGCCACCGGCCGCTCACCCTGGTGTTCTCGGTCGTCTGTCTCGCGCTCACGGCGGTGCTGTTCGTCCTCATCCCCAAGGGGCTCTTCCCGAGCGACGACACGGGTCTGCTCCAGGGGACGACGGAGGCGGCACAGGGCGTGTCGTATACCGAGCTGGTGCGCTTGCAGCAGCAGGCGGCCGCGCTGGTGCTCGCGGACTCGAATGTCCAGGGCTACCTGTCGTCGGTGGGCGCCGGCGGGCCCGCGGGTGCCAGCAATCAGGGACGGCTCTTCATCGCGCTCAAGCCGGCCGGGAAGCGCCCGCCCGGCGACGCGATGGTGGCCGAGCTGTCGCGCCGGCTCGCGCACATTCCCGGCCTCAGCGTCTTCATCCAGAACCCGCCCAGCATCCGGATCGGCGGCCGCTCCGCCAAGTCGCTGTACCAGTTCACCCTGCAAGGCAACGACGTCGAGACCCTCTACCAGGGCGCGCAACAGCTCCTGGCCAAGCTCCGCCAGCTCGCCCTCATCACCGACGTGACGACCGACATGCTGAACGCGAACCCGCAGGTGACGGTGCGCATCGACCGGACGCGCGCGGCCGCGCTCGACGTCACCCCGGCGGCGATCGAGCACGCCCTCGCGACGGCGTTCAACAGCCAGCAGATCTCGACCATCTACACCACCAGCAACGAGTACTGGGTGCTGATGGAGGTGCAGCCCAAGGACCAGCTGGACGAGAAGGCGCTGGCGGGCCTGTACGTGGAGGGGGCCAAGGGCAAACTGGTGCCCCTCCCGGAGGTTGCCGGGTTCGAGCGCGGCGTGGGCCCGCTCAGCATCGCCCACTCGGGCCAGCTGCCGTCGGTAACGATGTCTTTCAACCTGCCGCCCAACGGCTCGCTCGGCGCTGCGGTCGACGCGGTCAAGCGGCTCGCGACCGAGACGCTCCCGCCCGGCATCACGACCGGATTCTCCGGCACGGCCCAGGCGTTCCAGTCGTCGCAGCAGGGACTGGGTGCGCTGCTCCTGGTAACGGTGTTCGTCATCTACGTGATCCTGGGCATCCTCTACGAGAGCTTCGTTCACCCGATCACGATCCTGACGGGGCTGCCGTTCGCGGCGTTCGGCGCGTTGCTCGCCCTGACGATTACACACGTGGAGCTGGACGCCTACGGGTACGTGGGCGTCATCATGCTGATCGGGATCGTGAAGAAGAATGCGATCATGATGATCGACTTCGCGGTGGAGGAGGAGCGGCGCGGCCACCTCACCCCCGCGCAGGCGATCGTCCGCGCGGCCAGCGTGCGGTTCCGCCCCATCATGATGACCACGGTGGCCGCGATCGCCGGCACCCTGCCGATCGCCATCGGCGTGGGCGCGAGCGCCGCGTCCCGCCGGCCGCTCGGCATCGTGGTGGTCGGCGGGCTCGCCGTCTCGCAGATCGTGACGCTGTTCGTGACCCCGGTCTTTTACACCTACCTCGACGAGCTTCAGGCCTGGCTCTCGCACCTGGGTGACCGACTCCCCTGGGCCGGCGACCGTGCCGTCGAGCATCCCGCCCTCGACTCCGGCGGCTCCCATCCATGAACGTGACCACCCTGTTCATCCGGCGGCCGGTCATGACGAGCCTCGTCATGATCGCCATTCTCTTCTTCGGGATCATGGCTTACCGGCAGTTGCCGGTGAGTGATCTCCCCAACGTGGACTTCCCGACGATCACCGTGACGGCCACGTTGCCCGGCGCGAGTCCGGCGACGATGGCGGCCACCGTGGCCACGCCGCTCGAGAAGCAGTTCTCGACGATCGCCGGGATCGACAACATGACCTCCGCGTCGAGTCTCGGGCAGACGCAGATCGTCATCCAGTTCGCGCTGGACCGGAACATCGACGCGGCCGCGCAAGACGTGCAGGCGGCGATCACCCAGACGCTGCGCACGCTCCCGCAGGGGATCCTCCCACCGTCCTACCAGAAAACGAACCCGGCCGACGCGCCGATCCTGACCCTCGCGCTCACATCGGACGTGGTACCGCTCTCGACCCTGGACGAGTACGGCGAGACTACGATCGCGCAGCACCTGTCGATGGTGAGCGGCGTGGCGCAGGTGCTGGTCTACGGCGCGCAGAAGTACGCCGTACGGATTCAGCTCGACCCGGCGCAGCTCGCTTCCCGCGGGCTGGGTCTGGAGGACGTGGCGACCGCGGTAGGGAACCAGAACATCAATTTGCCGACCGGGGTGCTCTGGGGGCCGAAGACCGCGCTCACGGTGCAGGCGACGGGGCAGCTGGAGAACGCGGACGCCTTCCGGGAGCTGATCGTGGCCTACCGGAACGGCGCGCCGGTGCACCTGCGCGAGCTGGGCCGGATCACCGATGACGTGCAGAACAACAAGACCGCCAGCTGGTACGGACCATCACGCGCCATCGTGCTCGCGGTGCAACGGCAGCCGGGCACCAACACGGTGGCGGTGGCCCAGCGGGTGCGGAGTGCCTTGAAGCAGGTGCAGGCGGAGATCCCGCCCGGTGTAAAGGTGGAGACGCTCTACGACCGGTCGGAGACGATCCAGGCGTCGGTGCACGACGTGACCTTCACGCTCGAGCTGACGCTGGCGCTCGTGGTGCTGGTGATCTTCCTCTTCCTGCGGAATCTGTCGGCAACCGTGATCCCGAGCATGGCGCTCCCAATGTCCATCATCGGGACCTTCTCGGTCATGTACCTGCTGGGCTACAGCCTGGACAACCTCTCGCTCATGGCGCTCACGCTCGCCGTCGGCTTCGTGGTGGACGACGCCATCGTGATGCTGGAGAACATCGTCCGCCATCTGGAGATGGGGAAAGGCCGGATGGAGGCTGCGATCGACGGCGCGGGGGAGGTGGGCTTCACCATCCTTTCGATGACGCTCTCGCTCGCGGCGGTATTCATCCCGATTCTGTTCATGGGCGGGATCATCGGCAAGCTGTTCCACGAGTTCGCGGTCACGATCGGCGTGTCTATCCTCGTGTCCGGCTTCGTGTCGCTCACGCTCACACCGATGCTGTCGAGCCGCTTCCTTCGCCCTCAACATGGAGTCGGGCACGGTCGGCTGTACACGGTGACCGAGCGCGCGTACGAGCGCGTGCTCGCCCATTACGAGGCGAGCCTAGCCTGGGTGATGCGGCACCGCGGGGAGACGCTGATCTTCTCCGCCGTGATCCTGGCCGCGACGGCCTGGCTCTTCTGGGCCATTCCCAAGGGCCTCTTCCCCTCGGACGACACCGGCCAGCTGCTGGCGACCACGGAGGCCGCCGAGGGGGTCTCGTTCGACGCGCTGGTCGCGGCACAGCGGGACGTGGCCGCGGTCGTCGCCCGGGACCCGAACGTGCGGTCGGTGACGTCGTCGGTCGGCACGACGGCCGCGGCCAACCAGGGCCAGCTTACGATCGACTTGCAACCGCTCACCCAGCGCCATCGGACCGCGGATCAGGTCGCGCGGGACCTGACGGCTGCAGTCCAGACGGTGCCGGGGATCACCGTCTACGTCCAGAACCCGCCGGCGATCTCGATCGGCGGGCTCACCTCCAAGAGCCTGTACCAGTACACGCTGCAGAGCGGCGACATCGCCACGCTCAACCGGTCGGCCCGGGCGCTCGAGACGCGGCTCCGGCAGCTGCCCGAGGTGGCGAACGTGACGAGCGACCTCCTGATCGAGAATCCGCAGGTCACGGTGGACATCGACCGGGAGCACGCGGGTCAGCTTGGCGTTTCCGCCGAGGAGATCGAGAACACGCTCTACGACTCGTTCGGGCAGCGGCAGGTGTCGACGATCTACACGTCGACCAACGAATATTGGGTGGTGATGGAGCTGCTGCCGCAGTATCAGCAGGACGTGCCGTCGCTCCAGTCGCTCTGGGTCCGCTCGACCGATGGCACGCTGGTGCCGCTCAGCGCGGTGGCGACCTTCCACACCGGGGTGGGCCCGGTGACGGTGAACCATTCGGGACAGCTGCCGTCGGTGACGATCTCCTTCGATCTCGCTCCCCGGACGTCGCTGGGAACCGCCGTGGCGGCAGTCGAGCACGAGGCGGCGGACGTCGTGCCACCTGCGGTGGCGGCCAGCTTCTCCGGCACGGCGCAGGCCTTCATGACCACCCAGCAGGGGATGGCGCTGCTCCTGGTGCTGGCCATCTTCGTGATCTACGTGATCCTGGGGGTGTTGTACGAGAGCTTCATCCACCCGATCACGATTCTGACCGGGCTGCCCTTTGCCGCCTTCGGGGCGCTGGTCACGCTGCTGGTCTGCGGGCTCGATCTCGATGTCTATGGATTCGTCGGCATCGTGATGCTCATCGGGATCGTCAAAAAGAACGCCATCATGATGATCGACTTCGCGCTGGAAGCGGAGCGGGCCGGGGCCAGGACGCCCGAGGCCGCGATCCTGGAGGCTGCGAGTGTGCGGTTCCGGCCGATCATGATGACGACGATGGCGGCGCTGATGGGGGCGATCCCGATCGCGGTCGGCTGGGGGGCCGGGGCGGCGACGCGCCGTCCCCTCGGCGTCGCGGTCGTCGGGGGCCTCGCGTTCTCGCAGCTGGTGACGCTGTATGTGACGCCGGTCTTCTATACCTACTTCGATGAGCTGCAGCGGCGGCTGGTGCGGGGCAAGCGCGGCCGGCCGGCCGAAGGCGGGGACGCGGCGCCGGTCATTGCCTGAGAACTGCGCACCAGCACCTCGGCTTGCGCCCCTCAGTGCCTCGCGAGTTCGATGATCTGGCTGATCTGCCGCGCTCGCTCGCGCTGCTTCCGGGTCACCGCGAGCAGCCGCCAGAACCACGCCAGCCGCATTTCCCGATGGAGCCGGCGGGCCTCGTCGAGCATCGAACGCTGCTCCACCACATCCCACCCGTACGGCCGGAAGAACTCCGCGCCTTCGGCCGGTCCGAAGTGCATCGGTACCGTGCCGCTGCTGCCGGTGACCTTCCGGTACTTCCGCTGCATGTAGCGGAGGATCCAGGGCGACGCCAGCTCGGTGAGCCACCGGGCAAAGGTGGGTGGGCTGTGAAGATCCGTCGCGAGCCCCGCCACCTGCTCCGGCGTGAGGTACGCCAGGAGCCCCTCCGTGACGACGGTGACCCGCTTGGCTTCGGAGCCGAGGCGGGCGAACAGCGCCCGGCGGGCGGCGAGATCGGTGAGATCCACGCGGATCCGCTCCAGCCCGCATCGGGGCTGCTCGCCCCGCATCTGGTCTTCCTTGTATTCCGTGAGGGCCGGCAGGTCCACCTCGACCCAGCGCAGGCGCCGAGGCACATCTAGCCGGTAGGGGCGGGTGTCGAGCCCGGCCGCGAGGTTGAGCACGAGATCAGACCCACCCGCCACGGCGCGCATGATCAGCTCGTCCAGCACGGCCGTGCGCACGACCATCGCCCAGGCCATGCCCTTACCGTGCCGCAGCGACCGGACGATCTCCTCGCCCTCCACGCCGGCAAGCCGCCGCGCGTACGGGTCGCGGAAGTGGGCGTCCGGGCGCTCCGTCTCCATTGCGCGGTACACCGCGACCCAACGCGCGGTATCGGAGATGTGCTCGACCGTCACTGGACCGTGAACGGCAGCGTGTACTGGGTGCGGTCCCACTCGAGCTTCAGCACTCCGGCGTTCGCTCCCTTGGAATCGATCGCGATGGTGAACGTCTCGACCGGCTGGGGCAGCGACTCGGTCGCGAGATCGAGCTTCGCGAAGTCCTTGGACGCGTCATACGCGGTCCCCCACTGGCCGGTTTCCGAGTTGATGATCAGCTTGGCGCCGTTCTTCGACGGAACCGACCAGAGGGTATAGCTCCCCCTCGGGATCGTTGTTCCACCCACCTTGAGATCCGCGTCGGTGGTGAAGCCGGTCGCGGCGTTCGCACCGGTGCGCCAGACCTGGTCCCACGGCACGATGCCGCCGAAGATCTCCCGGCCGCGCTTGTGCGGGCGGCCGTAGTCGACGAGCAGGTGCGCGTTCCCGATCGTGGCGCGCACCGTGTCGCGCGGCGAGAGCTGTCCCATGGGATGTTCCGCGGCGTCGCGGGCGGCGAAGTCCTTGAGCGCCCGGTCGACGTCGACGGATCCGACGCGGGTCACGATGACCTTGACCGTCGTCTCTCGGCCGTCTAGGGCGAGCATGCGGCCATCCTTGTCTACCTTCGCATGGGCGGGAAGGCCGAAGTAGTCGTAGTCTATCGCCCCGGGTCCGCGCCGAATGGTAAAAGTGGGGAACGCCTGATTCGACCCGATCGGCACGACCTGGAACCCCAGGCTGTCTTTGCCGGACCGTACGAGCCGGGCGAACATGAGCTCGTACAGGGCGTACGACGTGCTGCTGAACGGCATGGCCCCCGGCTCAACCGCCACCGCGAGGGACTGCGTGCTGTCGCCCGTGTGCACCTTGGTGATCGCGGAGTCCTTGGTGAAGATCATCTCGCCCGAGAACGCCGGCGCATCAGGCGCGGGAACCGTGGGCGTCACGGTCACCTCGAGGCGCGACACGGTCTGGTCGGGGTTCAGGGTCATGACGAAGTGGAGTCGCCGGGTGCGCGGCACGCGCGCCGCAAGATCGCTTTCGACCCGGCTGGCGGTGCGGGTGAACTGCTCGACAACCAGTGTGTCGCGCCCGAGGCTCGTGATGAACGCGCCGCGGTCGGCTTTCCCCTGTGCGGGAAGCGTCGCGGGAAGAAACGCCAGCAGCAGCAGGGCGAGGATGGGTCGGGGCATGGGCTCGTTGTCCGGGTCGGGGGTTAGCCGTTCGCGGCAACCGTACACGGGAAACGCCGCGAGGCAAGGTCTCCTACGGTCCGGACGGATGACCGGTTTCGGTGCCGCAAGGGCGTCCGGTCGGATCAGTCCTCATCGGCTCGCGTGCGTCGGGTGCGCTTGAGCGCTGATCGGCGGCGCTTGGCCTCCTGGCGCGCCGCCTTGGCCGACGCCGGGACCCGGGTGCGCTTGCGGCGCTTGGGGACGGCGAGCGCCGCTGCGACGACGGTCTGAAGGCGCTCGGTGACCGCGTCCCGGTTGCGCAACTGGCTGCGATGCGCGCCAGACACGAGGCGCAGTCGCCCGGCCGAGTCGAGCCGCGGACCGAGTCGCGCGAGCAGGCGGGCCCGATCGGTGTCGCTCAGCGCCGCCGACCCGGCGACGTCCCACACGACCTCGATCCGGGTGGAGGAGGTGTTCACGTGCTGGCCACCGGGACCGCTCGAGCGGGACGCCCGATAGACCAGCTCGCCGACCGGAATCCGCACCGCAGGCGTGACCTCGAGAAAGCCGTCCGGCATGCTCAAGGGTAAGCCCCTCCGCGCATCGCGCCAAACGCTTCCCCCTTCGAACGAGCGCATTACGTTACTGCCATGCCGACGCTCGCGATTCTCGAGCAGCATCTTGCCGGGCACCGCCGCGTGCTGCTCGGCTACTCCGGCGGCGTGGATTCCGGGCTCCTCGCGGTTCTCGGTCGCCGAGCGCTGGGCCGGGAGCGCTTTCTCGCCGTGATCGGCCGGAGCGCCTCGTATCCCGCCGCTCAGTGGGCCACGGCGATCGATCTCGCTCGCCGCTTCGATGTCCCGCTGCTCGAGCTGGCAACCCGCGAGCTGGACGACCCGCGCTACGTCGAGAACACGCCCGACCGCTGCTACTTCTGCAAGAGCGAGCTATGGACCCGCCTGGGCGAGGTGGCACGGGACGGCGGCTTCGACGTCATCATCGACGGGACGAACGCCGACGACCTCGGCGAGCACCGTCCGGGGTTGCGCGCTGCGGACGAGCGCGGCGTGCGCTCGCCGCTGGCCGAGCTGGGCTGGACCAAGGCCGACGTGAGGGCGGCCGCCCGCGAGCTCGGCCTGCCGATCTGGGATGCGCCGGCGGCGCCGTGTCTGTCCAGCCGCATTCGCTACGGTCTCCCAGCGACGCGGCAGCGCCTGGCGCAGGTGGAGCAGGGAGAGGCGTATCTCCGGTCGCTGGGCATCACCGGCGATCTGCGGGTCCGCCATCACGGCCAGGTGGCGCGCATCGAGACGGCTCCGGAGCAGCAGGAGCACCTCCGGCGCTGCTGGGAGGGGGTCACGGCCTTTTTCTCGGGGCTGGGCTTCCGGTCGGTGGAGCTCGACCCGCGCGGCTACCGGCGGGGCGGCTTGCTCGCCGTCCTGGCCGAGCCGGGCCGCTGATGCGGCTGTTCGTGGCGATGCCCATTCCGGAGCCGGCCCTCGGCGTGGTGGCTTCGCTGCTCGCCCGTCTGCGCGCCTCCGACTGGCCCGTGCGCTGGGTCCGTCCCGAGGGGATCCATCTCACGCTCAAGTTCTACGGCGAAGTCGCCCCCGAGCGCCTCGAGGTCATCGAGGAGGCGATCCGCTTCGCGGCCGCCGGCACCACTCCCATCCCGATGCGCTTGGCAACCCTCGGCGCGTTTCCGACCGTGTCCCGGCCACGCATCCTCTGGCTCGGGCTGGAGGCGCCGCCGGCCCTCGAGCTGCTGCAGCACCGACTGGAGCGGGGCGGAGAGGATATCGGCTTCCCGCCCGAAGGGGCGCCGTTCCAGCCGCACGTCACACTCGGCCGCATGCGGGAAGGCCACCGCCTCCCGCCGCACTCGCTCGAGACCGCTGACGGCGGACACGAGAAGGTGGCGTTCCTGGCGGAGCAAGTGGTGCTATACGAGAGCCTGCTTACGAAGGACGGTCCCCGCTACGAGGCACGGCTGGTCCTGCCCCTCGAGACGTGATGGGGTGCCTGGCCGCCCCCTTCCGCGCGCTCGGATGCCTGGTCGTTCTGGCCGCGCTCGTCGCGGGCTGGCTCTATCGCGATCGGCTGAGGGATGGGATCATGCACCTCGCGGGCCGGGGTACCTCGATCGCTTCGGAAGCGGGACGCCCCGGGACCCGCGCGCTCGCGGCCGCGAAGGCCCGCACCGACTCCGTCGCCCGCCACAAGGCCGACTCGGTCGTGCTGAGCGCGTCGGAGATGGCGTCACTGATCGGCGACGGGCTCCCGCCGCTGGTGCGGGGCGAGCTTGATTCGCTCACGGTGCGCCTGCTCCCGGGCCAGATCGAGGTCGGAGCCCGGCTCGCGACCGGACAGATCCCCCGGGCGCTGCTCGGGCCGCTGGCGCTGGTCCTCCCGGATCACGCGCAGATCCGCGCCGCGGGCACGCTCGACGTGGTGAGTCCGGGACGGGGGCAGTGGCAGATCGAGCGGCTCAGCGTCGGCGGGCTGCCGCTTCCAGTCGATGCGCTTCGGGCGCGGCTGAGCGGGGCCCTGGGGCAGGGCGGCCACGGTGGCGTACCCGTGACGATCCCGCCCGGCGTGCGTGAAATTTTCATTCGTCCCGCCGGCGCGGTGCTGTACGGAGGTCGGAAACCATGACCCACCGCGTGCTGATCATCGACGACGAGGCGGGGATCCGGCAGGCGCTCAAGCAGGTCCTCGACTACGAGGGCATGGACGTCCGCGCCGCCGCCTCGGGCGGCGAAGGCATCACCGTCTATCAGGAATACCACCCCCACCTGGTTTTTCTCGACGTCAAGATGGCCGGCCTCGACGGCCTCGAGACGCTGACGCGACTCCGCGACCTCGACCCCCACGCGACCATCGTTATGATCTCCGGGCACGGCACGATCGCGACGGCGGTCGAGGCGACCCAGCGCGGCGCGTTCGACTTCCTGGAGAAGCCACTCGACACCGATCGACTGCTCGTGACCGTGCGCAACGCACTGAGCCACGCGACCCTCGTCGGTGAGAACGAGCGCCTGCGCGACGTTCAGGCCAGTCGCTACGCGATGGTGGGAGAGAGCGGCGCGCTCAAGCGGGTGCGGGAGCTGGTCGCCCGGGTGGGACCCACGAGTGCGCGCGTGCTCATCACCGGCGACAACGGGACCGGCAAGGAGCTGGTGGCGCGCGCCCTCCACGAGGCCTCGCCGCGGCATGCCCGCGCGTTCGTCGAGGTCAACTGCGCGGCCATCCCGTCGGAGCTGATCGAGAGCGAGCTGTTCGGTCACATGAAGGGATCGTTCACCGGCGCCTTCGCCGACCGCGCGGGCAAGTTCGAGCAGGCGGACGGCGGCACGCTCTTCCTGGACGAAGTGGGCGACATGTCGCTCGCCGCGCAGGCCAAGCTGCTGCGCGTATTGCAGGAAGGCGTCGTGACCCGCATCGGCGGGGCCAAGGCGATCCAGGTGGACGTGCGCGTGCTCGCGGCGACCAACAAGGACCTCGGATTGGAGATCGCGGAGGGCCGGTTCCGGGAAGACCTGCTCTATCGGCTCAACGTGGTCGAGATCGACGTCCCCGCGCTGCGCGACCGCCTGGAGGACGTGCCCGCGCTCGTGGCGCACTTCGCCCAGCAGCTGGTCCAGACCGCCGGCGTGCCCGGCAAGCAGTTCGGCGATGACGCGGTGGCGCGGCTCCAGGCCCGGTCCTGGCCCGGCAACATTCGCGAGCTTCGGAACGCGGTCGAGCGGGCACTCATTCTCGCGCCGGGGAAGGCGGTCACGGCCGGCGACATCGACCGGCTCTTCCCCGGGGCGGAGGGGGCGCTGCCGCCGCCGGAGACCAGCCGCGCGCAGACCTTCGAGACCTTCAAGCAGGAGGCGGAACGGTCCTTCCTCCAGGCCAAGCTCCGCGAGCACGATTGGAACGTCTCCGAAACCGCGCGCGCGCTCAAGATGCCGCGGTCCAATCTGTACAAGAAGATCGAGCGGTATGGGCTCAGCCGGGAGTCGCCATGAGCGATCCACCGAAGGACTGGGACAAGGAGCTCGCCAAGATCGATCGAGCGATGGCGCGGATGCCGCCGGCCGCCGACCCGGCACCGGCGAGGAAGTCGGCCGGGCCGGCCGGTGGCGGCGCGGCGCCCGGTGTGGCCCCGCAACATGCCGGCCCGCGGGCGATGACGACCACCTGGCTCCGGGTCCTGCTCGTGCTCACGCTCGCGGTTGCGATGCCGCTCTGGCCCTACCCGAAGGGCTGCGGCGTGGGACTCTACGCTTATCTTGCGGCCGCCGGGGTCGTGGTGCTGGCCGGCGGGTGGGCGGGGATCTCCACCTGGAATCGGCGCCGCGCCATCGGGCACGTCCTCGCGATCCTCGTGCTGCTCTGGGGCCTCATCCTCATCGCGGCGGAGGTGCTGCCGCGAGTCGGCTACGCCAAGGCAGCCATCCGATGGACCTGCGGCTAGGATTTCAGTAACGCTCATGCCCAAGACCTTCGCCAACTTCGTCGCCGGCCGCTGGGTGCCGCCCTCGACCGGGCAATACTTCGAGAACCGGAACCCGGCCGATAACGAGGACGTCATCGGCCGGTTCCCCGATTCCGGTCCCGAGGACGTGGCCCAGGCGGTGCACGCCGCCAAGCGCGGCTTCGCGCTGTGGTCGCGCACGCCCGCGCCGGCGCGAGGCGAGGTCCTGCGCCGCGTCGGCGACCTGCTCACCCAGCGCAAGCCGGCCATCGCCGATGCGATGACCCGCGAGATGGGCAAGGTGCTGACGGAGACCGGCGGCGACGTGCAGGAGGGGATCGACACCGCCTACTACGCGGCGACCGAGGGCCGCCGGCTCTTCGGCCACGTGGTCCCCTCGGAGCTCGCGAACAAGTGGGCCATGAGCTACCGGCGGCCGATCGGCGTGGCCGGGCTCATCACCCCCTTCAATTTTCCGCTCGCTATCCCGACCTGGAAGTCGTTCCCGGCGCTGGTCTGCGGCAACGCCGTGATCCTGAAGCCGTCCGAGGATGTGCCCCACACCGCCCACCTGCTGGTGGAGATTCTGCTCGAGGCCGGACTCCCGCCCGACGTGATCCAGCTGGTGCACGGAAGCGGCGAGGTCGCCGGGGCGGCGCTGGTGGATCATCCCGAGGTGCCGGTGATCTCCTTTACCGGATCCACCGCCACGGGCGCCAAGATCGGCGAAACCTGCGGACGCATGCACAAGCGCCTCTCGCTGGAGATGGGCGGCAAGAACGCGCAGATCGTGATGGACGACGCCGATCTGGAGCTGGCGCTCGAAGGCGTCCTCTGGGGCGCCTTCGGCACGACGGGCCAGCGATGCACGGCCACGAGCCGGCTCATTCTCCATCGTCGGATCCACGATCGGTTCCTCGCCGACCTCGCCGCCAGGGCAGAGAAGCTCCGGCTCGGTGACGGCCGCCGGCCCGGGACCGACGTCGGCCCGCTGATCCACGAGGACGCGCGCAAGAAGGTCGAGTACTACGTGGAGGTGGGCGAGAAGGAGAAAGCCGAGCTGGTGACCGGCGGCAAGGCACCGGGCGGGCGGCTCGGCAAGGGCTGGTTCTACCGGCCCACGATCTTCGCGGGGGTCAAGCCCGGGAGCCGGCTCGAGCAGGAGGAGATCTTCGGACCGGTGCTGAGCGTGATCCGCGTGGACTCGTTTTCCGACGCCGTGGCCGTGAACAACGACGTGCGCTACGGCCTCTCCAGCGCCATCTACACCGGCAACGTCGATCTCGCGTTCCGCGCGATGCAGCTCCTGGACAACGGCATCACCTACGTCAACGCCCCGACCATCGGCGCCGAGGCGCATCTGCCCTTCGGCGGCGTCAAGCAGACCGGCAACGGGCACCGAGAGGGCGGCTGGGAAGTCTACGAATTCTATTCCGAGACAAAAGTCTGCTACGCGGACTACTCGGGACGTCTGCAGCGCGCGCAAATCGATACCCAAGACATATAACGGCGGTTGCGCGGAGGTGCGGGGCAGGATAAGGTACGCGAGGCAGGTTTCCCGTTGTGCGAGGTCGTATGCGCCCCATGCAGGTCGGGTCCGGCAAGCGCGGTCCGTCGTTCGACGAAGGCTCGCTGGATCAGTACCTGCGGGAGATCAGCCGCTACCCGCTGATTCCGCAGGAAGAAGAGGTCAAGCTCGCCCAACGCATCCGTCTCGGTGAGGCGGAAGCGCTGGACAAGCTGGTGCGCAGCAACCTCCGCTTCGTCGTGTCGGTCGCCAAGAAATATCAGAATCAGGGCGTGTCCCTGGCCGACCTGATCAACGAGGGCAACCTCGGTCTCATCCGCGCGGCCCACAAGTTCGACGAGACCAAGGGCATCAAGTTCATCTCGTACGCGGTCTGGTGGATCCGCCAGGCCATTCTTCAGGCGCTCGCGGAGCAGAGCCGGATCGTGCGCGTGCCGCTCAACCGCGCCGGGACGCTCCATCGGATCGGGAAGCGGTCGTCGGCGCTGCTCCAGGAGCTGGGCCGGGAGCCGACGCCGTCGGAGATCGCCGAGGGGATGGACATCTCCATGGAGGAGGTGCAGAAGACCCTCTCCATCTCCCAGAACCACCTGTCGCTCGACGCCCCCCTCACTCCCGGCGAAGACAACAAGCTGCTGGACTACCTGCCCGACACGCAGAACCCCGGTCCCGATTCGGAAACGTTCGAGCACGCCCTCACCGAGTCCATCGAGGAGGTGCTCTCCACGCTCAAGGAACGCGAGGCCAAGATCCTGCGGCTCTATTTCGGCCTCGACGGACCGGAGCCGATGACGCTGGAAGAGATCGGGAGCCTGCTGGGGATCACGCGGGAGCGGGTCCGGCAGATCAAGGAGAAGGCGCTGAGCCGGCTGCGCCACGTAAGCCGCGCCCGCGCCCTGGAAAGCTTTCTCGCCTAAGGCGCTGCTTCGCCTAACGCCGCTTCGGCTCGCGCACCCTTACATCGACACCGCCCATCAGGGCGAACCCGCGGACCCGCAGCACCGGCGCATCCGGCGCGGGACCCTGGCCGCTGGGCGCCAGCCGCTCCTCGAAGCCACCCATGAAGCCCGAGCCGTGCACCTCGACGCGAATCCAGGGGGGCACCCGGATCTGGACCCCGCCCATGAAGGCGAACACTTCCATCTCGCTCACCCCGGGCGCCAGCTCCGTCTCGGTGAGATCCAGGTCCACTCCACCCATACAGGCGATGATCTTGAAGTGGCGCGGCACGGGCCAGGATCCCCGGCGCTTCGCGCCGCTCATGATCGCGAACACGAAGTCGCGGTCGGGGACCTCCGGCTCGGGCGCCGGCGCCCCGGCGCCCTCGACGCCGTCGGCGGGGAGATCGGCGATCAGCTCCTGAAGCTGGAGCACCGACGTCGCGTGCTCGGCCAGGTCGAGCCGGTGATCCAGCTCGCCCATCGTGAGCCGGTCCTCGGCGAAGCTGCGGGACAGCACGTCCCGCACGTGCATGCGGGTGAGGTCCAGCAGCGGAGTCGGGCTGGGTGCCGGACTCCGAACGGTGGGCGGGGGCGGGGAATAGTCTTCAGCCATGAACGGACCCGGACGGTGCGCTCCAAAGCTAAGCGGTCGGCGGCGCGGCCGGCGGATCAGGGGCGGAGAATCGCGGTCACCTGATCC
>CAZFKN010000011.1:0-19913 GCA_964519805.1 uncultured Gemmatimonadaceae bacterium | reverse complement strand
GCGGTCGGCGGCGCGGCCGGCGGATCAGGGGCGGAGAATCGCGGTCACCTGATCCCACTCGATCAGGAAGGCGTCGTGCCCGTAGAGCGAGGCGATCTCGACGTAGCGCGCGTTGGCGCCGGCTCCGCGGTAGACAGCAACCCAGTCGCGCACCTCCGCCGGATAGTACAGGATGTCGGAGTCCACGCCGACGCCGACGATCTCTCCCACCCGCTGGGCGGTGGCGCGCGCGGCCTGAGCCGGGTCGCCCACGTCGTGCAGATCCATCGCGTCCATCAGCGCCACATAGCTGGCGGCATCGAAGCGCGCGACCAGCTTGTCACCCTGGCGCCGGAGATAGTGGTCGGCATCGAATCGCCCCGGTGTCCGGGTGGAGGTCCGCCCGAAGCGCTCCGCAAATTCCCCCGGAGATCGGTAGGTGATCATCGCGATCGCCCGCGCGGCCGCGAGGCCGGCGGTCGGTCCTTCACCCTCGGGGTACGTGCCGCCGCGCCATGCGGGGTCGGCCTCGATGGCCATCCGCTGCGCCGCGTTCCAGGCGATCGCCTGGGCCGACGTCGCCGCCGGCGCCGCGAAAACCACGAGCCGATCCACCGGCACGGGTGAGATCCGTCCCCACTGGAGCGTGACCATCCCGCCGAGCGAGCCGCCGGTCGCAAGGGCGAGCCGGCGGACACCGAGGTCGGTTAGCAGCGGCACATGGGCCCGGGCGAGATCGAGGGAACTCAAGCGGGGGAACGGGCGCCGGTGCACCGACTGCCACGGAATGGGGCCGGTCGAGCCGGAGCAGCCGCCGAGCAGGTTGGTCGAGAGGATCGCGTGGCGCGAGGTATCGAGCGCGCGGCCGGGTCCCACCAGCGGTCCCCACCAGGCCTCGACGTCGGCGTTGCCGGTGAGCGCGTGGAATACCAGAATCCAGCCGTTCTCCTGCGCAGCGTCGACGTCGCCCAGGATCCGGTAGCGGAGCCGGGCGTCGGTGAGCACCTCGCCGCGCTCGGTGGCGAGGTCGCCCAGCTGGAAGTCGCGCATGCTGGCTCGTGGCGCGAGGGCCAGGTTCATGGCCGGTTCCTCAACCTCAGGGTGAACGGATCGGGGCAACAAAAAGCCCCCGGCCGTGACAAGCGCGGAGGATACCGTCCGGCGCTTTAGCTCTTTGGTTCGGGCCGGGGCCCTGGCGGGAGCAAGTGGCCATAAATCACCGCCGTATCCGTGAGTGTACCGGAGCCCGGCCGCTGCGTCAAGTGAGTCGCGCCTTGAAGCGGGCCGCCGACCCGGCTAATCTCCGCGTCGACGCCCACCCCTGATCTCCGCCATGGCCAGCACTGCTTCATTCGACGTGTCCACCGGCGCCGATCTCCAGGAAGTGGACAACGCCGTCAATCAGGCGCTCAAGGAGATCGGCCAGCGGTACGACTTCAAGGGCACCCATTGCACGATCGACTTCGATCGGGCCAAGGCCGAAATTCGTCTCGTCGCCGACGACAACTTCCGCATGGACGCCCTGCTCGACGTGCTTCGCGGCCGCCTGATCAAGCGGGGCGTACCGGTCAAGAACCTCACCATCGGCGACCCGGTCGAGGGCACGGGCAGCTCGGTGCGCCGCACGATCACGCTGACGCAGGGCATCGCCGGCGACACGGCGAAGAAGATCGTCAAGGCGATCAAGGACGCCGGATTCCGCAAGGCGACCGCCAGTATCCAGGGCGACGAGATCCGGGTCTCGAGCCCGTCGAAGGATGAGCTGCAGTCGGTCATCGCGCTGCTCCGGGGCCAGGACTTCGGGATCGAGCTCAAGTTTGGCAATTACCGCGGCTGAACGGCGGCGGCTCGCCTGGGCCGCGGTCGCCGCGGTGGTCTTCGGCTGCGCCAATCCCCCGGCGCAGGTGCCGACCCCGGGACCGGCCACCGGCGAGCCGTCGGTGCAGATCGGGCTCCTCGTCGGCGCCGGCTCGGTGAGCCTCGGGGGTGACGCGACGCTCGCGATCACCCAACCCGACGGCGCGCGCGTGCTCGACATTCCGGCGGGCGAAGTCTGGCGGGCTACGGCGGTGAACGGCGGGATCGCGCTCGCGACGGGAGCCGGCGTCGCAGCGGGGACGGTCGCCGAGGGGCGCGTGGTTCCGGCGGACTCGACGGCGCCGGTGCGGGTGAACGGGCGGCCCTATCACGGCACGCTCGCACTGCTCCGGGATCGCACGGGGCTCACGGTGGTGAACCAGGTGGGCATCGAGGCGTACCTCCTGGGCGTGGTTTCCGGCGAGATGGGTCGCCGGGACCCCGGCGAGCAGGAGGCGTTGCGCGCGCAGGCCGTCGTCTCGCGCACCTACGCGCTGCGTAATCTCGGCCGCTGGCGCGGCGACGGCTTCGATCTCCAGCCCACCGTGGCGGACCAGGTCTACGGCGGGATCCTGGCGGAGACGCCGGAGGCGCGGGAGGCCGTCGACGCCACCAAGGGACAAATCCTGACTTGGGGCGGGCAGCCGATCGACGCGTTCTTCTTCTCCACCTGCGGCGGCCGGACCGCCGACGGCACGGAGGTCTTCCGCGGCGCCGACCGGCCCTATCTCAGATCGGTGCCCGACCTGGACGGCAACGGCGTCGCGTACTGCAGCATCTCGCCCCGGTTTCGCTGGCACGAGGAGTGGACCGGTGACGCCCTGCTCGCGGTGCTGCGCCGCTCGCTTCCCGCGGCGCTGGCGGTGCCGGCGTCGCGGGTGGACGTCGTGCGAGAGGTCCGGGTGGTCTCCCGCACGCCGTCCGGCCGAGTGGGTCAGCTCACCATCGCGCTCGGCAGCGGCGACGTGCAGGTCGATGGTCCGCTGGTGCGACAGGTGCTCCGACCCAGCACCGGCGACATTCTCCGCAGCAACGCGTTCGATCTCAGCGCGTCGCGCTCGGGGCGGCGGATCACCCGGCTGGTGGCGGAGGGGATGGGGAACGGGCACGGCGTGGGGTTCTGCCAATGGGGGGCGGTAGGCCGCGCCCACGCCGGCCAGGATTACCGCGGGATTCTCGCCGCGTATTATCCGGGCACGGACTTGCAGCGCCTCTACTGACGCAGGGAGGAATCTGTGGGAGCCAGAGCGATGACGGAGCCCCTGCGAATCGGCGTCGTCGGAGCAGGCGCCGTGGTTCAGGTGGCGCATCTCCCGGTCCTCAAGAAGACGAAGAACATCGAGGTCCGCGCCCTCTGCGACAACGATCTTCCCAAGGCCCGCGCCCTCGCCGATCGCTTCGGCATCAAGGACGCGTTCGACGACATCGAAGAGCTGCTGCGCTACGAGCAGCTCGACGCGGTCGTGGTCTCCTCGCCGACGCACCTGCACGAGGCCCACGTCGCCGCGGCGCTCGCGGCCAATCTGCACGTCCTGGTCGAGAAGCCGCTCACGGTGTCGGCCGCGAGCGCGCAGCGGATTGTCCGCGCGGTGGAGAAGCGCGATCGGGTCGTGATAGTCGGCATGAACCACCGCTACCGGCCGGACGTTCAGATCGTCCGGGGGTTCGTGCAGAGCGGTGAGCTGGGGACGATCGAGAGCGCCCGCGGCAGTTGGCACGTTCACCGGCCGACCCGAACCCAGCTCGGCTGGCGCCAGCGTCGGGATCAGGCCGGGGGCGGCGCGATGATGGACCTCGGGCTCACCATCCTCGACCTCGGCCTCTGGCTCGCGGGGTGGCCTGCGCCCAAGCGCGTGAGCGCCGCGCTCGACCGATCCGTGACGGAGCGGGGCGTCGAGGAGGCGGGCAGCGGGTTCGTCGTCTGCGAGGACGGCATGTCGGTCTTCCTTGACGTCACCTGGCGGCACATCGGAGAAGGGGAGCGGTTCGGCGTGGGTCTCCGGGGAACCAAAGGCACGGCGGCGGTGAATCCCCTCAAGGTGTGGAAGGAGTTCCACGGAGTGCCGACCGACGTTTCCCCGACGGCGTCGGGCAGCCGGGAGAACGCCTTCAACGCGTCCTTCCGTGCCCAGTGGGCTCACTTCCAGGCGGCGATCGCGGGGGAGGCCAAGGTGCCGTCGCTCGACGAGCACGTCACGCTGCATCGAGTGATCGACGCCATCTACCGGTCGGCGCAGGACGGGCGCGACGTCGCGCTCTAGCGCGCGGGCGCCGGGGCGGTGGCGGTTTGTGGGGCGGCGCGCCGTGGCGCTGACCGCCGCCGTCCTGCTCGGAGCCGCCCGGCTGCTGGCGCAGGTCCCCGAGCCGTCGCCGCCTCCGGGCTCCGAGCTCACTGTGTCGCTCATGACCATGGGCGTCGGCGAGCGCGTCTGGGAGCGCTTCGGTCACAACGCGATTGTGGTCGAAGACCATACCCGCGGCACGTCCAAGGCCTACAACTACGGGCTGTTCGACTTCAACCAGCAGAACTTCATCCTGCGGTTCGTGCAGGGACGCATGCGATACTGGATGCAGGGCTTCGATCTCGAGCCCACCCTCCAGGTCTACGTGCGGACCAACCGGACTGTCTGGGTGCAGGAGCTGGATATGACGCCCGGCGAGCGGGTGGCGCTGCGTGATTTTCTGGAGTGGAACGAACGTCCCGAACACCGGTTCTACCGCTACGACTACTACCGCGACAACTGCTCGACTCGCGTGCGCGACGCGCTCGATCGCGTCCTCGGCGGTCGGATCCGGGCGGCGACGGACACCATCGCGACCGGACGGAGCTACCGGTTCCACACGTCCCGCCTCGTCGCGTCCGAGTTTCCCCTCTATACGGCCTTGCTCCTCGCCCTGGGCCAGCCGGTCGACCGACCGCTCACCGCGTGGGAGGAGATGTTCCTTCCGCTCGAGTTGCGCGACTGGCTGCGGCACGTCACCGTCGTGGACGATTCGGGACGGACCGTGCCGCTGGTCAAGAGCGAGCGCACCCTGTTTCAGGGGACGGAACCCGCCGAGCGGGCGGCGCCGCCGGATTGGGTGCGCGGTTACCTGGCCGGCGGCCTCGCGCTGGGATTGCTGCTGTGGGGCCTGGGCCACCGGGGCGTGGCGTCGGCCCGGGCGCGGACCTGGTTCGCCTGGGTTGCGGGTGGGTGGACGCTGCTGGCGGGTATCGTCGGAGGGCTGCTGACGTTTCTCTGGGCGTTCACGGACCACGCCGTCGCCTACCGCAACGAGAACCTGTTCCAGGTGAACCTGCTGGTGCTGCCGCTCGCGGCTGCCGCGCCCGCGTTGGCGCGCGGGTCCGCGGCTGCTCGGAGTCCGGCGCTGCTGTTCTCGGCCCTGGTGGCCGCCGCGTCGCTCGCCGGACTCGTGCTCAAGGTTTCGCCCGCGTTCGACCAACACAACGCCGAGATGCTGGCCCTCTTCGTGCCGGCGAACCTGGGCCTGGCGTTGGGTATTACGGCGTTGGCGAGCGACCTCAGAGGGTGAGGCGGCGTCCTTCGCACGCGGCCTCGACCTCGAGCTTCGGCCACTTGACCGAGGCATAGGCCCGGGCGTCCCGCACCAGACGGTCAACGGCTTCGTCGTCGTTTTCCGGGTCGTGGTGGAACAGCACCACGCGCCGACACGCCGCCTCACCCGCCAGATCTATCGCTTCGGTGGGCGTCGAGTGGCCCCACCCGGCGCGCGCGGCGATGATCGATTCCGCATACATCGCGTCGTGAATGAGGGTGTCGACGCCGCCGAGGAATTCCACCAGCCGCGCACGCCAATCCTCGGGCACGGGATAGCTACCGCCAGGGCCCAGCTCATTGTCGGTCAGATAGGCGACTTCCCTACCGCCGCCAGCGGGGGCCAGCCGGTAGCCCAGCGTCGTTCCCGGGTGGCGGAGCCGGAGCGCCCGGACGCGGTAACCGTCCACCTCGAAGCTGCCCTCCGCCACCGGCGTCACACTGAGGGTCGCCGCCAGCGCCGCAAGCGGGACGGGGAAGACCGTCGGCTCCATCTGCCGATGGAGGATCTCCTCCAGCGGAACGCCGCCCTGAGCCGAGCCGAAAATGTGGAGCGCGTTGCCGCGGATGCCCAACGGCTTGAAGAAGGGGAATCCCTGGATGTGATCCCAGTGGGTGTGGGAGAGCAGGAGATTGACGCTGACCGGACGGCGGTTCGCGGCGAGCGCGGCGCCCAGAGGGCGGAGCCCGCTCCCCGCGTCGAGGACGATGAGCTTACCGCCTCCGTCCGTAATCCCGACGCAGGGGGTGTTGCCTCCGTAGCGGGCGGTGCGGGGCCCCGGGGTGGGAATCGATCCCCGGGTGCCCCAGAACGTCAGGGTATAGCCCACGTCCCTCCGTCGCGGGCGGTCACGCCAGCCGGGAGACGGGCGCGTCTCGCTCGCGACGCGCCGCCGACCGGAGCGCGGCCCGGTCCCGGAGCAGAATGTCGCTCCGGGTCACCTCGATCACGTTGCGCTCCACCAGCACCCGCATTGCGCGCGAGACGGTTTCCCGGCTCGAGCCGATCATCTGCGCAATCGTGTGGTGGGTGAGGCGGCGCGTGATGCGATCGCCCTGCTCCTCGTCGGCGAGCCGCAGGAGCAGATGCGCCAGCCGGCCGTTCACGTCGAGGAGGACCAGGCTGCCGATCTTCTCGTCGGCCCGCCGCAGCCGGCGCGAGATCTCCTTGAGCAGCGAGATCGCCACCTCCGGCATCGCCCGGAGCCGGGCGTAGAAGTCGTCGCGCCGGAGGATGAGCAGATTGGACTCCTCCATCGCGATGACGTGCGCCGAGCGCGGGCCGTCGTCGAGAATCGCCATCTCGCCGAAGAAGCTGCCCGGCCCCAGCACCGAGAGAATCACCTCCCGCCCGTCCTCCGCCACGAGCACCACCTTCACCTGCCCGGCTGCGACCACGTAGAGCGCGTCGCCGGGGTCGTCCTCGAACACGATTACGCTGCCCTTCGGGTAGCTCCGCTCGCGGACCGGCTCCGCGAACGCTTGCAGATCCGCCTCCGAGAGACTCTCGAAGAGGGGGACCCGCCGCAGGGTGTCTATAGCTGCATGGGGCACAAGCGCCTCACGATAAGCGAAGATGTACAGGAACACCCCGCAACCGGGGTGAGGAACGACCTACATGGTAGGTAATAGCCATCACGCCCCGAACCCCACAAGTACCCTTAGGTAATTGTGACAAAAGTCATACTTGCATGGAAGTGGTTTGCCCAATTATAGTTGGCGGCTGTGGCATTTGAGGAGTCCATTGTGAAAGCCGATCTGCATCCGGTCTACCGGAAAATCATGGCGGTCTGCGCCTGCGGGAATCAGTTCGAGACCCGCTCCACGGCCGCGTCCATCCACGTCGAGGTGTGTGCCCAGTGCCACCCGTACTTCACGGGTAAGCAGCGCCTGGTCGATACCGCCGGCCGCGTGGATCGCTTCCGCCGCAAGTACAAGAGCGACACGGCGGCGGCCAAGGCGTAAGCGGTGGAGAGCCGACTCCGCCAGGCGCTCGCCCGCGCGGAGGAGGTCGCCCACTCGCTGGCCGACCCGGACGTCGCGCGGGATCCATCCCAACTCCAGTCGCTCGGCCGTGAGCACGCTCGGCTCGCTCCTATCGTTCGGGCCGCCGAGCGAGTGGCCCGGATGAAGGATGATCTCGAACAAGCTCGGGAGATGGCCCAGGAGGCCGATCCCGAGCTTGTCGCGTTGGCGAAGGCCGATCTCGCCCGCCTGCCGCCCGAGATCGCGGCGCTCGAGGCCGAGCTGTACGAGCTGCTCATCCCCCGTGACCCGCACGATGACCGTGACGCGATCATCGAAATCCGGGCCGGCACCGGCGGCGACGAGGCCGGACTCTTCGCCGGCGAGCTGGCGCGGATGTACACCCGCTACGCCGAGCGGCACGGGCTCACGGTCGAGCCGATCTCCATCAGCGAAGGGAACCTCG
The DNA here is from genome assembly GCA_964519805.1 of uncultured Gemmatimonadaceae bacterium. Taxonomy (GTDB): domain Bacteria; phylum Gemmatimonadota; class Gemmatimonadetes; order Gemmatimonadales; family GWC2-71-9; genus DASQPE01. The sequence continues at coordinate 12,089 of CAZFKN010000011.1, read as the reverse complement.
GCGGCGTGAAGGAGGCGATCTTCGCGGTGCGCGGGCCGGAGGCGTACGGTCTCCTCCGCCGCGAGTCCGGCGTCCACCGCGTGCAGCGCGTGCCGCAAACCGAGACCCAGGGCCGGATCCACACCTCCGCCGCCACCGTGGCGGTGCTCCCCGAGGCGGAGGAGGTGGACGTCAGGATCGAGCCCCAGGAGCTCAAGATCGACGTGTTTCGCTCCAGCGGCCCGGGCGGCCAGAGCGTAAACACGACGGACAGCGCCGTGCGGGTCACGCACCTTCCGACCGGGCTCGTGGTTCAGCAGCAGGACCAGAAATCCCAGCTGCAGAACAAGCTCAAGGCGCTGGAGGTGCTGCGGGCTCGGCTGCTGGACCGCATCATCGCCGAGCAGGAAGCCGCGCGTGCTCGCGATCGGCGGGCCATGGTGGGCACCGGCGATCGTTCCGCGAAGATCAGGACCTACAACTTCGCCCAGAGCCGGGTCACCGATCACCGCATCAACATGTCGGTTCACAATCTCGACGACGTGCTGAACGGTCATATCGAGCCGCTGGTGGACGCGCTTCGCATGGCGAGCCGACAGGAGCAGTCCGGTGCCTGACGTCGCAGTCACGCTCGCGGCGGTGCTCGCCGAGGCGGGGTCCCGGCTGGACGCGGCCGGCATCACGACGCCCGCGCGGGAGGCGCTGCGCCTCTGGGCCGATCTGCAGCGGCGTGAGCCGGGCCGTGCGTATCTCGAGCGGAACCGACCGGTCTCCCGCGAGGACGCGGCCGCGTACCTCGCGTTGGTGGAGCGGCGGGCGGGCGGCGAGCCGTTGGCGTATGTTACCGGCTGCGTCGGCTTTCGTCGGCTCGAGCTGCGCAGCGACCGTCGGGCGCTGATTCCGCGGCCGGAGACGGAAGGCCTCGTCGATCACCTGCTGGCTCGGGCACCCGCGGGCCGAGTCGCGGACATCGGCACCGGCTCCGGCTGCATTGCGCTGAGCCTGGCGCGGGAAGGCCGCTACGACACCGTAGTGGCGATCGATCGGTCGGCGGGCGCACTGGCGCTCGCCCGCGCGAACCGCGACTTGGTCGGCGCGACGATCGCCCTGCTGCAAGGGGATCTCACGTCGGGGCTGGCCTCGGCCAGTCTGGATGCGCTGATCGCCAATCCCCCGTACCTCACCGACGCCGAGTATGAGGCGTTGGAGCCGTCGGTGGCGCGGTGGGAGCCTCGCGCAGCGTTGGCAAGCGGGCCCGACGGGATGGACGCTACGACCAGATTGCTCGACGACGGGCGCCGCGTGCTACGCGGCGGTGGATGGATCGCGTTGGAGGTTGACGCCGGTCGGGCGCAGGCCGTGGCCACGCTCGCCGGGCGCTGCGGTTGGGAGCGGGTGGAGGTCGGCGAAGACCTATTCGGGCGCGAGCGCTACGTGCTCGCCCGGAGGAGTGAGACACCGTGATCTGGGACAAGGCGCAGGAGCTGGGCCGTCTCATCGGACAAACGCCGGAGTATCAGGCGTTGAGGCGGTCGGAAACCAACCTCCGTGAGGACAAGGACACGCAAGCCAAGCTCGACCAGATCCAGCGTCTGGCGCGTCAGGTGGACCAGATGGTGGCGCAGGGCCAGATGCCCGACCAGCCAACGGCCGAAGCCTACGAGACCGCGGTGCGGGACCTCGAGGCGAGCGGCACCGGCCAGGCCTACGTCGTGGCACGCGCCAACTTCGAAAAGCTGATGGCCAAGGTCAACCAGCAGATGAGTGAGGGGATGGAAAAAGGGGCGACGAGCAGCATCATCACCCTGTCGTGAGCGGGTTCTTCCTCGTCGTCGAGGGACCTGAGGGGGCGGGAAAGTCCACGCTGGCCGCGGCACTCGTGGCGCGGATGCGGAAGAAGGGACTCGACCCCATCAGCGTGCGGGAGCCGGGCGGCACCGGGGCGGCCGAGGCAATCCGGGCGGCCTTCCTCGATCCGGCCAACCGGTTCGGGCCCAATACCGAGCTTCTGTACATCTGCGCGGCGCGGGCCCATTTGGTGCAGGAGGTCATCCGGCCGGCCCTGGCGACCGGACGGGTGGTGGTCTGCGACCGGTACGACCTGTCCACCCAAGCCTATCAGGCGGCTGGGCGAGGGCTCGATCCGGGCACGGTGACGCTGGTGAACGAGGTGGCGACTGGGGGGCTCCGGCCACACCTGACGCTCGTGCTCGACATCCCGCCCGACGCGGGGGTCGCCCGCCAGCGGGCCGGGGGCAAGGCCCGTGACAGGCTGGAACAGGAAGACGCGCAATTCCATCGGCGAGTGGCCGAGGCGTATCTAGCGGCAACGGGCGATGGGGTGCGACATTTGGACGGAATGGCGCCGCCCGCAGCCGTACTCGACGCTGCGTGGGCCGAGTTGGTCACGGCGGCGCCGGCAACCTTTCGGACGGGCGGCTGATGGCCTCCCGAGGGCTTCGGAGGATGTGAGTATGAAGCAGCGCTGGGGCGTGATCGGGCTGGTGGCGGTGATCTCCTTCTTCAGTGGCGGCTGGCTTCTGCAGCGGGGCGTCGCGGCCGGGGGCAACGTCTACCAGCAGGCGCGCCTGTTCGACGACGTGCTCTCTCACGTCCACAACTACTACGTCGACTCCATCGGCGAGACCGACCTCTACGACAAAGCCACCAACGGGATGCTGGAGCAGCTCAAGGATCCCTACTCGGTGCTGCTCACCGGCGACGATTACCGGGCACTCACCGAGCAGACCTCGGGCAACTACGCCGGGCTGGGAATCCAGATCGACGTTCGCGACGGGTGGATCACGGTCGTGGCACCCCTGCCCGACACGCCCGCCGAGCGGGCCGGCATCCAGACCGGTGACCAGATCATCGAGGTCGACGGCAAGTCCACCGAAGGCTGGAAGAACGACCAGGCGGTGAAGGCCCTCCGGGGCGACGCCGGCAGCAAGATCTCGGTGAAGATCCGCCGGACCGGGCTCACCGATCCGATCCCCTATGACCTGACCCGGGCCACGATTCACATCCGCTCGGTGCCGCCGGGGACGACGTTCGAGGGTGGCGTCGGGTACATCTCCCTCAACCCCGTCGCCGAGACGTCTGCGCAGGAGCTGCGCGACGAGATCACGGCAATGAAGGCCAGGGGGATGAAGTCCATGGTGCTCGATCTCCGGCTCAACCCCGGCGGCCTGCTCGACCAGGGCGTCAAGGTGGCCGAGCTGTTCCTCGACAAGGGGCAGGAGATCGTCTCGACGCGCGGCCGCGCCCGCGGCTCGAGCAAGGAGTTCTACGACGACATCCGCCAGCCCTGGCCGGATCTGCCCATCGTGGTGCTCGTGAACGAGGGCACCGCGAGCGCGGCCGAGATCATCGCGGGGGCGCTCCAGGATCATGACCGGGCGGTCGTGGTCGGCGCGCCGACGTTCGGGAAGGGACTGGTCCAGACGCTGTTCCCCCTGGGCGACGGCGTGGCGCTCAAGCTCACCACCGCGCGCTGGTACACGCCGAGCGGCCGGACGATTCAGCGCATCGCCAAGAACGAGGAAGACCAGCTGGAGCAGGCGGAGGCGGCGGCCAACGGCAGCAATCCTGCCATCTCCGACTCGGCGCTCCGGCAGCGGCCGGCGTTTCACACCGACGCCGGACGAGTGGTGCGCGGCGGCGGCGGGATCGTGCCGGACATCGTCATCCGGCCTGATACGCTCAGCAGCGGCGAGCGGGAGTTTGCCAAGGCCCTCGGCGCCAAGCTGCCGGTTTATCGCGACGTGCTGACGACCTATGCGCTCGAGATGAAGCGGACCAAGGCGCTCCAGACCGAGAGCTTCAAGGTGACCCCCGAAATGCGCCAGGAGGTCTACCACCGCCTCAAGGGGAAGGGTGTAGACATCCCCGCCGCGCAGTTCAACGGTGCCGGCACATTGGTGGACGAGCAGCTTGGGTACGAGGTCGCCCGTTACCTGTTCGGGCGCCCCGCCGAGTTCCGGCGGCGCTCGCTCGACGACCGCCAGCTCCAGACGGCGATTTCACTCCTGCGCAAGGCGCAGACGCCCAAGGACCTGATGGGCTTGGCCATGGCCAGCGCGACGGCTTCCGGGACCAACTGATCGGCACAACCCAGGCACGAGTCCAGACTACTGAGCCCGGCCGCTTCCCGATGGGAGCCGGCCGGGCTGTTCGTTTAGAGGCAGCCGGCGGAGGCAGGAGATGACCGGCTTCAGCACCGCGATCGTCGGTGCCGGGAGGATGGGGCAGGGGATCGGCCTCGGGCTCGTCGCGGCGGGATGGGAAGTCCGGCTGCTGGCCCGGACGGCTCGCCCGGTGTCCCCGCCGCTCGAGCTTGCGGCCGGCCCCATCAGGGCAGACGCGGTACGTGATCGGCCGCTCGTGCTCGTCGCCACCCCCGACGACGCCATCGCACAGGCCGCCGAGGTGCTGGCTGTGAGCGGTGGTGTGGGCCGCGATCACGTCGTGCTGCATCTGTCGGGGTTGCTCGACCGAACCGTGCTGGCCGCCCTCGCGCGCACGGGAGCGGCCCTGGGGTCGTTCCACCCGCTCCAGAGCATCGCCGAGCCCGCCACGGCTCCCGCTCAGCTTCGCGGTGCCTTCGCCGGCATCGAGGGCGACCCGCGGGCCCTGGTGGCGGGGCAGCGCGTGGCCGCGGCGCTCGGCATGACTGCGGTACCCATCGACTCCACCGCCAAACCGGCCTATCACGCGGGAGCCGTGCTCGCCGCCAACTACACGACGGCGCTGGCTGGGGTCGCGGCGCGGCTGGCGGAAGCGGCAGGAGTGCCGCCGGCAACCGCCGCGCGCATGTACCTGCCGTTGATCGCCGGGGCCGCTGCGAATCTCGCGGATCTGGGCGCGGCTCGGGCGCTCACGGGGCCGATTCGGCGAGGGGACGCGGGCACCATCCGCGCCCACCTCGCCGCGCTGCCCACCGAGCTGCGTCCATTGTATCGAATACTCGGTCGCCAGGCGCTCGAGCTGGCGCGCGAGGCCGGCCTGCCGGAGGCTTCGGCCCGCGCCGTAATGGATGTACTGGAAGGGGACGACCCGGCCGGTGGGGCGGGCTGACGCATCAGCCCTGATCCACGACCCTCACGCCGTCGGGTACGACGAAATTGAAGGCGTTCCCAGCCACCGGCTGATTCACGCGCAGGTTGTGCAGCGTGAGCGTCCGTCGCTGCCCCGACAGCTCCTCGATCTCCATCCGGCGCGGCAGACCGTCGGACCGGTCGATCCATACCGTCGCCCGACTGAACGGCATGTCGGGGACGGTCGGGACCATCTCCACGACGTCCATCGACCGGTTGTCCAGCTGATCGGCGCGTACGTAGGTAGACGAGTAGCGCTCGGTGGGACGGTCGAGCAGCCAGGCGAGCAGATTATAGCCGTACACCGGGCCGCCGCTCGGGACCGGGAGGCGGAGCACCTGGCCCGGCGTTGTGCTGGGGGTGTACACCCACACGTAGCGGCCGTCGATCACGATCGCCTCACCGGGCGGATCGGTGAACCGCATCGAGAGCCTGGCCGGGCCCGACTGGAGCAGGACCCCCTTGCTGTCCGAGTTCCCGATCATCTGATTCTCGATCGACTGATCGAAGTCCGCCCGGAGCGCGCTGAGTGAGCGATAGGCCAGCGCCGCCCGGCCGACGACCGCCTTGGCGTCCTGCTGCGCGGAAAGCCCCGCTGGAATCGACAGGATCAGCAGACCAGCCAGCAAGCGTGAAGCGAGGCCTGGGTGACGGCCCAACGCGAGACTACCCGGCATCAAGCCCTGGTCCCGATCGGCTCCGCCACGCGCCGTCCGATCGCCTCGGCGATCAGCCGCGTCTCCCGCATCATCTGGGCGAACTGCGTGGGATACAGGCTCTGTGCGCCGTCCGACAGGGCCTGCTCGGGATTCGGGTGCACTTCGACGAGGAGCCCGTCGGCACCCGCGGCCACGGCCGCGCGGGCCATGGGGATCACCATGTCGCGGTGCCCCGTGGCGTGACTCGGGTCAGCCACGATCGGCAGGTGGGAAAGCCCATGCACCACGGCAACGGCGGCGAGATCGAAGAGGTTGCGGGTGGTTGAGTCGAAGGTACGTACGCCGCGCTCGCAAAGGATCACGTTCGGGTTCCCCTCGGCCAGGATGTACTCGGCGGAGAGCAGCAGCTCCTGGATCGTGGCCGCGAGGCCCCTCTTGAGGAGGACCGGCTTGCCCCCCCGGCCGGCCCGCTTGAGCAGCGAGTAGTTCTGCATGTTGCGGGCACCGATCTGCACTACGTCGGCGACATCGGCCACGGCGTCGAGCCCTTCGGGGTCCATCGCCTCGGTGACGATGAGCAGGCCGGTCTCCTCGCGGGCCCGGGCGAGGAGCGCCAGCCCCTTTCGGCCGAGACCCTGGAACGAGTACGGTGAGCTGCGGGGTTTGAACGCGCCGCCGCGGAGCATCGTCGCGCCCGCATCGCGGACGGCGTGTGCCGCCTCCAGGATCTGCTTCTCGCTTTCGACCGAGCAAGGCCCGGCCATGACCACCACATCCTCGCCCCCGACGGTTACGCCGCCGGCCAGCTGGATGATCGTCGGCTGGGGACGCCACTCGCGCGACACCTGCTTGTACGGCTTGGTGACGGGGATGCACTCCTGCACCCCGGCGAGCCCCGCCAACCGGGCGGGATCTACCCGTCCATCATTTCCCACGACACCGACGGTGGTCCGCTGGCGTCCGGGCATGACGCGGGCTTCGTAGCCCATTTCGGCGATCGTCGCCGCGACCTGGGCGATCTCCGCCTCGGTCGCGCCGTGGCGCATGACGATAAGCATCTGGCGGTTAGCCTTTATCCGTTAGCTACGCCGGCCAGCTCGCCGAGGCGAACGCCGACGATGGTCGAGACGCCCGGCTCCTGCATGGTGACGCCGTAGACCGCTTCGGCGGAGTGCATCGTGCGCGGATTGTGAGTGATCACGATGAATTGCGTCTGGGCCTTGAACTCGTCGAGCAGCTGGGTGAAACGCCCGACGTTGGCGTCGTCGAGCGGCGCGTCCACCTCGTCGAGCAGGCAGAACGGGCTCGGCTTCGTGAGGTACAGCCCGAAGAGAAGCGACGTGGCGACCAGCGTCCGCTCTCCCAGGGACAAGAGCCGTACGTGCTGGATCCGCTTGCCACGCGGGGCGGCCAGGATCTCGATCTCGCTGTCGAGCGGCTCATCCGGGTTGGCGAGGCGGAGGTCGCACTCGCCGCCGCCGAAGAGAGTCTGGAACACCGTGTGGAAGTTGGCTTTCACCGCCTCGAAGGTCTCGAGGAACATGGCCCGGGCGGTGCCATCGATCTCGCGGATCGCCTGGATCAGCGACTGGCGCGCGCCGACCAGGTCGTCCCGCTGGCCGGTGAGGAACCCGTACCGCTTCAGCTCGTCGGCGTGCTCCTCGACTGCGAGCGGGTTGACGGGTCCGATCGCTTCGAGCGACGAAACGATCCGGCCGGCCTCCGCTTCGAGGGTCTCGAGGTCGAGGTCCAGCAGCGGCGCGGTCTCGAGCAGCTGCTTCAGGGGCTTGCGCCACTCGGTCTCGACCCGCTCGATCAGGCTTCGCCGAAGCCCGGCGGCCTCCGTCAGCTCCAGCTGGAGCCGATGGCTCTCCTCGCTGTGGCCCTCGAGCCGGCCCCGCACTTCCGCGACCTCCCGACCGGCCGCCTCCAGGGCCTCGTCCGCCTCGCGCAGCGTGTTGCCGGCGTCGATGTCGGCGGCCTCCAGCTCGAGCAGTGCCACCTGGCGCTCGGCGCGCGCCTCCTGCCACTGCGCCTGCTGCGTCGCGAGCGTCTCCAAATCCTGCTCGAGCTGCGCCAGCTCGGCGGTGAGCGCGCGGGTGAATTCCGCGGCATCGGTCCGGGTGGAGGCGGCGCGATCGAGCCGCTCGGTGGCCGCCTGGAGACGGGCGGCAACCTGCGCCTCCCGTACCTGCCACTGCGCCCGTTTCTCCCGGGCACTCTCCTGGGCGCTCTCGAGCTCCGCGAGGGCCGCGCGGGCGGCGCCCAACTCTTCCTCCAGCCGGGCCCGCGCCACGTCGCCTTCCACCAGGGCGGCGTCCACGTCGACCATGCGCTGCTCGGCCCGCGTCAGGCGCTCCGACAGCCTTGCCACTTCCGCGTCGGCGGCCGCCAGCTCGCGGCTCAGGTTGTTGACGAACCGGGCGGCGTCCTCGGCGGCGGCGGCGGCGTGCCGCTCGGCCTCGCGCGCTCGGTCGAGATCGCCCGCCGCCTTGGCGAGCGTGCCCTCGAGCTGGCTGAGGCGTGCAAGGGCCGCACTGAGGCTCGCCTCGGCCGCGCCCATCGCAATGCTCGCCAGCTCCGCTTCCTGGCCCAGCGTCTCGAGCTCCGCGCGCCGACGCAGCGGGCCGGACGGCGCGGCCGCGCCACCCAGGAAGATGGCCCCGCTGGCGCGCCGGAGGACGTGACCGGCATCGTCGAGTACTTGCGACCCCGCCAGCGCCGCGCGGACCCACGGCGCGGCCGGTCCCTCGGCCCGAATCCGCTGGTCCAGCGGGGGCGCGCTCTCGGGAAGGACGGGCCCCGGATCGGCCGGCAGGAGGACGAGCGCCCCCGGCTGCTGCTCCGCGTGCCACTGTCTGATCTCGTCGACCGCGGCGAGATCGCGCACGAGCACGGCGTGGGTCCATTCGCCCAACAGCCGCTCGGCCAGTTCGGCGTGCTGGCGGCCGGTGCGGATGAAGTCGCTCAGCGGACCCAGCACGCGGTCGCCGAAGCGCTTCCGGGCAGCCAGCAACGCCGCGGCGCCGGGTGCCAGGCCCACGCGCTCGCGGTCGAGCTGCTCGAGCGCCTCACGGCGGGCGGTGATCTGGGCCAGAGACTCTTCCGCTTGGCGCCGCTCGGAGCGGACCAACGCCTCCCGCTCGCGTGCCTCGGCGATCAGGTGCCGGGCATGCTCGGCATCGCCCGCGGCCCGACGGGCTTCGTGGCCCTTGAACGCCGCCTGCTCGATCGCATGGTCGCGGCGCCGCTCGGCCACGCCCAGCTCCGACCGGAGACCGCTGCTATGGGCCGTGGCCTGGGCCACGCGCTCCCGGAGCGAGGCGAGCTCACCCTCGAGCGCCGTGCGTTCCCCCTCGAGCGAGCGGAGCGCCTGCGCGCGGGTCTGGAGCTCTTCCTCCCGCTGGCGGACCGTGCTGCGCTGCTCGACGAGGCGCGCGCGGCCGGTTTCCTCCTCGACGGTGCGGCTCGCTACTTCTATTTCGATGCGCGAATGCTCCGACTGCGCGGCCGCCCGATCCGCAGACGCGGCGTCGCGCTCGCCGGCGGCGAGCTGGCCCCGAAGCTCCATCTGGGTTCGCTCTTCCTGGGCCTTGAGGCGCCGGGCGCCGGCATTGGCCAAACGCTCGCCGGCAAGGGCGAGATCGCCGTCGAGCTTTTCCATCTCGACCCGCACCGCGCCCAGCCGGCGCGCTATCTCGGTTCGCTGAACCTCGGCCGCCGCCCGGGCCCGGGCGGTCACGTCCCGGCCGATCTCGGCGGTCGCGAGGTCCTCCCGCTCGGCTGGCAGCAGCCGGTTGAGTTCGCTGAACCTCGCCTCGATGCCCGCCGTCTTGTCCGCGAGCGTGTCGAGATGCCTCCGCACGAGCGTCAGCTGGACCGCGAACTTTTCTTCCGTGAGCTTGGCGTGCCGTTCGGCCTTGCCCTTCTGGCGGGCAAGGCTCCGGATTTGCGACTGGACCTCGTTGATCAGGTCCTCCACCCGCTGGAGGTCCGCTGCCGTCTCTTCCAGCCGGCGCTCCGTCGAGTGCTTCCGATCGCGATAGAGGCCGATCCCCGCTGCTTCCTCGAACAGCGAGCGCCGCTCGTCAGCCCGATCCGACAGCAGCAACTTGATCATCTCGGACTCGATCACGACGCCGGCATCGCTCCCGAGACCGGTGCCGCGGAGGAGGTCCTGGATATCCCGCAGGCGGACCGGGGTTCCGTTCAGCAGGTAGTCGCTCTGACCGGATCGTGAGAGCCGCCGCGCGATCACCACTTCCTGGTACGCGATCGGCAGGTCGCCGGCGGTGTTGTCGAGGTATAGCCCGACCTCGGTGACGTTCACCGGCTTTCTGCTCGCCGAGCCCTGAAAGATGACATCCTCCATCTTGCCGCCGCGGAGGAGTCGGGCCGACTGCTCGCCGAGCACCCAGCGCACCGCGTCCGAGACGTTCGACTTTCCGCAGCCGTTGGGTCCCACGATGGCGGTGACGCCGTCGTCGAAGTTCAACGTCACCGTGTCCGCGAACGACTTGAAACCGGTGAGCTCGAGCTTGATGAGCTTCATGCGGCGCATCCTCGGATCGGGAAGGCCCGCCTCATTGCGCGGGCTGGTCCTGGGGAGTGATGACGAACGACGGCATGCCGAGACTCTTGCCGGTCGCCTCGGCCTGCTCGCGGGTGGCGTATGGGCCGAGCACGACGCGATACGCTTCCTCGCCGGCCTTGGGCGGCAGCACCGAGGCGGGCAGTCCAGCCGCCTTCAGCTTGCCTGCAAGCTCATTCGCCCAGGCCGGATTCTGCGAGCTGCTGACCTGGAGATAAATGGCCGGAGGTGCGGCGGACGTATCCACCGCCGCGGCGCCCGTATCGGTCACGCCGGCGGAGGCCAGCTCCTCGCGCTGCTCCTCGGCGGGGAGCCAGGCCAGCGGCAGCCACAAGTCCGCTGCGCCGCCGGCGACAGTCCCGGTGACCGGAAATCCGCTGCCGCCGAGGTCCCGCGCCCGCACGTCGGCACCGGCACGCACGAGCAGCGTATGCGAGCCCGCGACAGCGGGGAGGTCGACGCCCCACTTCGCCGCGACGACGCCGGCCAGGCGGTTCTTTGTCGCGTCCACGACCCACACGGAGTCGCCCTTCTCGGGGCGCGCGAGCAGCCATGCGCCGTAGAGGTCGCCGCGCAGCTCGCGCGCGGGCCCGGGGAGATCGATGGTTTCGAGCGCGTCGTTGCTGAACCGGTCGAAGACCTGGATGTCACCTTTGCCGCGGGCCACGTACACGCGATGTCCCGACGGCGAGAACGCGACCGCCCGCGCGTGGCCGGCGACCGGAAGCACGCGCACCGGTTGCTTGCCCTGCGGCTCGTAGAGAACCACGGCCGAGTCCGCGGCCACCGCGACCAGATCCCCGAGGTAGGTCGCCGCCGCGGCGCCCCCCGGCAGCGGCGCCCGGCCCAGCGCCTGGTCCGAGGTCAGGGCCATGGCTTCGGCGCGGTCCGCCGCGGGCACCGCCACCAGCGCGCCGTTCATCGTACCGTAGAGCCCGCGCCAAGCGCCCGCGAGCTTGGTGCGAAACCGCACGGGTGTTCGACGAATGATCTGGGTGACGACGGCTCCTGAATCGACGGCGTACACGGCCCCGTCGGGTCCGACGGTCGCTTCGCGCACCTGGCCGAGCACGCTGCGCGTGCGACGGGCGTCGAGGTCGAGGCCGATCAGGTTGTTCTTCGCGTCGAGAGCATAGACGGCGCCCTGCTCGAGATCCGTACCGACGAGCCGCTTCATGGCCGGGAGCTTGTCGATCTCCCGCCAGACCGACTCGGCGAGGCCGGGGACCCGATAGAGCCGGGCCTGGCCGCCCACGGCCGGGAGACGTATGGCGCTGGCGGGTGGCGCGGCGCGGGGCGTGTCCGGCAGCGGGCTGGCCGGACGCTCAGAGCCTCCACACGCCGCGAGCGCCAAGGCGGCGCCAGCGATGAATCGGGGATGCACGGTCGAAAGGTAGGCGAACGACGGCTGGGGGTAAACCCGTAAGCCGTGAACAGTTATCAGTGAACAGGGGGCCCCCGATACCGGAGACCCCCGGTTCAACCTTCACTGTTTACCGTTACCGCCCTAGAAGGTCGGGCCGAGGCTCAGCGTCCAGAGGCTCTTGATCGGCCGGTTCAATGGCCGGGCATAGTCCAGCCGCAGGATCACGATCCCGAACAGGTTGGTCCGGACGGAGGCACCGTAGGCCTGAAGCGGGGAGCGCGTGTTTTCGAGGACCGTCGGATCGTTCGTCTGGGGCGCGCTCCACGCCAGCGTGTTGCCGTCGTTCCACGCGATGCCGACGTCGTAGAAGAACGCCCCTTCGATCGGCGGAACAGCGC